>JBBSEU010000019.1:0-34287 GCA_038239365.1 Aggregatilineales bacterium | reverse complement strand
GCTGGAGCGGGGGGTGATGAGGCCGGATTGTTCGCTGCCGATCTGCTGCGAATGTACCTGCGCTATGCTGAAGCACGCCGCTGGAAAGTGGAGATCGACTCACAGAGCGAATCGGGGATCGGCGGCTATAAAGAAGTGATCTTCGAGGTGAAAGGGCGCGGCGCGTATTCACGGCTCAAGTACGAAAGTGGCGTGCATCGTGTACAGCGCGTGCCTGCCACCGAGGCGCAAGGCCGTATTCACACCTCGACGGTGACAGTGGCGGTGCTGGCCGAAGTGGACGATGTGGACATTCAGATCAACGAAAGAGACCTGAAAGTGGATGTTTATCGTTCGCAAGGCGCAGGCGGGCAGTCGGTCAATACCACCGACTCGGCAGTGCGAATCACGCATTTACCCACCGGGTTAGTGGTAGCCGTGCAAGATGAACGCAAGCAGTTGCAGAATAAGATCAAAGCGATGAACATCTTGCGGGCACGGCTCTATGACCTGGAGATCGAACGGATTCAATCAGAGCAGGACAGTGACCGGCGCAGTCAGGTCGGGACGGGTGAACGCAGCGAAAAAATCCGCACTTATAACTATCCGCAAAACCGCGTCACTGATCATCGAATCGGCCTGACCGTCTATAACCTGCCTGCGGTAATGAACGGGGAATTCGATGAGTTTATCGATCAGCTTGCCGTTCAGGAACAAAGCGGCAAGTTGCGCGGCGACAGTGACGACTCGGATGATGAGGCGGCGTGATCACGGTAGAAGGCGCGCTGCATGATGCGACTCGCCGTTTGATGGGCGCGTCAGGATCACCTCGTTTGGATGCCCAGCTGATCCTGGCACATGCCCTTGAAACGCCGCGCGAATCACTGATCGGGCACCCGGAGCGGCTTTTATCAGAGCATGAAGCGCGCACCTTTGAGACATTGGTCACGCTGCGAACACGCGGGATGCCGATTGCGTATATCTTTGGCAAACGGCCTTTTTATGATCGGACGTTTCGCGTTACGTCGCATGTGTTGATCCCGCGCCCCGAAACAGAGGAAGTGATCGAAGCAGCACTTCATTGGTTAAATGAGCGTGTTTTGCCTACCCCGCGTATTATTGATGTAGGCACAGGCAGCGGCGTGATCGGGCTGACGCTGGCCGCGCATGTGCCACACGCGCGGGTTGTGGCGACGGATGTTTCGGCGGCGGCGCTGATCGTTGCGCGCGATAATGCCGACGGATTGACGAATGTGGCGTTTGTGCAAGCCGATTTAGTGGAGCCTTTCAGCGGCACATTTGATGTAATCGCATCGAATTTGCCGTACATCGCAACAGATGAACTGAATATTCTGGAAGTGGCACATTTTGAGCCGCATGTTGCACTGGATGGTGGATCGGACGGACTGGCACTCATTCGGCGCTTGCTGAATGTCGCGCCCTGTCATCTGGCGTCACCGGGCTTGATGCTGCTCGAACATGGTGCCGATCAAGGGGCAGCCGTCGCGGAACTGGCGTGTCAGGCATTCCCGGATGCACAGGTTGCCATTCTCAAGGATGATGCCGGTCTGGATCGGATCGTCCGCATCGAACGAGGTGAATAAATGCAAACAATATTGGTTCGGCGGTTGAGAAGTATTCTCGTATTGATCGCGTGTTTGGCCGTTTCGGCGGGTACAGCACACGCCCAAACACCCGCAGTAAGCGATGCACCAACAGTCTTATGGCAGGTACAGGCCGCGACAAGCCTGGATAACCCGACGGGCATTCCTACCGGGATCGCTGTAGCACCGGATGGAACGATTTATGTGGCTGATTCACAACTTGGCTTGCGTGTCTTCTCCACCGATGGCAAGGAGCAGCCGCCGATCACGGAACTGCCCGCCGATCAGATCACGCCATCGGGTATCGTGGTGAACAAGACGGCGATGTGCATGTCGTTACCGGATCGTCCAGAAGGCGTGGTGGGTTGTTTTGCCGATGGTAAATTGACACTGCTTACAGGCGCACGGTTTAGCCTGGGATCACCGCGCGCGATTGCGATCAATGCGAATGGTGATTTGTTCGCGCTGGATGTAAAAAAACTGGTTGAAAAATCGATCAGCAGTGTGAGCGTTGTGCATTTCGATGCGGATGGCAAGTTCGTTGGCAGTTTCGTCGCCCTGGCAAATGATCAATTAGAGGGTGTGGGTGTGGTACGCATCGCTGCGCCACCCGTTGGCGGAGTGTTCATCGTCACTGACGGGCCGCAGGGCATTTACTCGTTCAGCTATGACGGCCAGTTGATCAAGCAGGGTGTGGGCGATCAAGCAATCACGGATTTGAAGCCAACGGCGCTGGCTTTTGGCGCAAAGCAGGAAACCGTCGTTGCCGGGAAAAAAGGTCAGATCATTTATAATTCAGGCAGTGGTACACCGATCAAGTTTGGGAGCAAGGCCGCCGCGAAGGGAAACTTCAAAGCCGGAACATTTTATGCACCAATCGGTATGGCAATCGCTGATAACCGCCTGTATATAATTGATCAGAACGACGATCATACGCAGATTGTGGCGATGCAGCTTCCTGCCGGGCAGTAGTTCGGGTTGGCGGTTCGGCGTGCCGCGTGCTAGTATTTCAGGCGGCGACAGGACACAGCAGTTGAATGACTGCAAACGAGGCAGATTTTGGAACGTGTGACGGAAGCGGCTCTCAAGCGGCAGCGAACCATCCAGACAACTTTGCTGTTCATCATTTTGGCGACGCTTCCGTGCTACTGTCTGGGCGCGGTCTTGCTGCTCACTTCACCGAGCCAGCGCGGGCCGCGTACTGCCACGCTACAACCGACTGACATCACGGCCACTGTCGCTGGTGCGCCAACCAATACGCCGCTTGCATCCATTACACCTTTCCAGATTCCGACGGCGAATACGCTTGTCAGTCCGCTGCAACCAACACCAACTCAGATTTTCCTGTTCCCCACCGTGCCACCGACACTGACCTTTACGCCATTTTTCCCGACACACACGCCGGTTGTTCTGCCGTCTGTGACACCGATTATCATCCTGCCGACAAGCACGCCACTGCATCCAACCAGCACACCGTTTATTCCACCGTCCTTTACACCTGTTCTGGGGACAAATACGCCGCTACCGCTGCCGACGCTGTCATCCGGCATAACGGCAACGCCGACGCTTGCCATCAAACGTCCAGCCACAAACCCGTGACGGTATGCCCAGGCCGGGCAGGACGCAGATGATGTCGCCTCAAGACCGTCAGCCTTATAATCAGCGGTACAGCCAATATGCACGTCGGGCACTTGACCATGCACGCGCGCTGGCAAAGGCGGACGGCCATAAGGCGTTCGACTCGTGTCATCTGCTGCTTGGCATTTTGCGCGAAGAGTCGAGTGTTGGTTGTACGGTACTGCGCGGTTTAGGTCTGGATCGGCAGCGTGCCGAATCGAGTTGGAATCGCACGGTACAGGCCGTTGAAAGTGCTGATTCAACGATGAGTGTCGGGATGCAGGATGCGCTGCGCCTGGCCGCAGATGAGGCGCACTGGCTTGGGCATTCGTATATTGGCACCGAACACCTGCTGCTTGGCATTGCCCGTGTTGGTGAAGATACACTCAATGTGCTGCTGCTGAGTCTGTCACTTGAAGCAGGCAATATTCGGCGTGATATTCGCCGCCTGCTGCGAACGGGCGTTACGGAAATCAGCATCGAGCAAGCCCGACGGTTGTCCCATCTCAGCGAACTTTCGCGGCGGGTACTCAACGGCGCAGAACAAATCGCCGAACAAATGGATCATAAAGGGATTGGACTGGCACACCTTCTGCTCGTGTTATCGCGGGAACGGCGCAGCGCGTGCAGCCAAATCTTGCACGCAGCGGGGCTGGATGACCGCGCGCTCGAAGCTGCTCTACGAAAGGCGCGGCCAGCAACGGGCGGTGGTCTCGAAGATATATTGGATCGGGCGGTTGAGCAGGGTGAGGCGCTCGGTTCGCATTATACAGGGACGGATCACATTTTGCTGGCGCTGGCGCTGGCACCACGCGGCGCACGATTACTCCGCAAGTATGGTGCCTCACCTGCCGAAATTGAGCGGCGCTTGCGGGAACAACTTAAACAATCCAAAAAATAGGGTTTTGAGGAACATGCGGGCGATGTTATGATCAACTTGGTTGCAGGGATTACAGGGGGAGCATAGCGTGGTCGTCCTATTGTCCTTTCGCTTAGGAGCAGACCTTTTTCTGATCCCCCTCGAAAACGTAGAGCGGATCGTTCAAGTCGCGGCGCTGCGTTCGATGCCCGGTGCGCCGCCCGAACTGATGGGTATCTTAACGGTGCATGGTGAGGCTGTGCCCGTCCTGGATATACGCCGCCGTTTGGGGATCGATGCGCCCGCTCCAGACATTACCTATCAATTGATTTTACTCTATTCGGGGGCACATCGCGCCGCCCTGCTTGTCGATGAGGCGCTTGAAGTGATCACGCTGGAACATTGGCAATCCGCCGCCGAATTGATGCCGCCCGCTTTTGCGGATGTGATGCCCTGGGTGGCCGGTACCGTGCAACATGAAGGCCGTTCGCGCGTATTGCTTAATGTTCAGGCACTGTTTTCGTTTTTGCCCGTTGTGCCCGTTCGCTAATTTATCAGGATTGGGTAATGGATTCTGCGCTTTTGCCGGATGAATGGTTTAATGCTTTTCGAGGCTGGGTACGCGAACACCTGGCGATCAATTTTACTGAGTCGCAGCGGCGTAACCTGTCCAGCGGGATCGGGCGTGCCATGCAAGAAACAGGCGCAACCTCTTACGAAAATTACTGGAATCTGCTCATGCAGCAGCCGCCTATCGAACTAGAGCGATTAGCGCGTTTGTTGACTGTCCCGGAAACCTACTTTTTCCGGGATGCCTTTCAAATGAAGGCACTGCGGACGACCATTTTGCCCTGGCTCATCGCTGCCCGGAACGCCGAACGTTCGCTTTCGATCTGGAGCGCAGGCTGTTCGACGGGCGAAGAACCATATACGCTGGCGATACTCCTGGCCGATCTACTCCCTTCGGACTGGAAACTTTCGATCTTTGGTAGTGATGTCAACGGGGCGGTGCTTGAAAAGGCACGACGCGGCATTTACAGCGCGCGCTCCGTTCGTGAAGTGCCGCCCGCTCTCCGCGAAAAATTTTTCACCGAAAGTGATGACCAGTATCGTTTGATAGACTCGATCCGCAGCCGCGTAGAGTTTGTGATGCTGAACCTGATCGCGCCAAAGTACCCTGCGCCCTTCAATCGAGCGGATATGTTTGATCTGATCATCTGTCGAAATGTGCTGATTTATTTTACTGATCCACATTCATCAACAGTGGTTCGCCGCCTGGAACACACGCTAGCACCCACCGGATTTTTGCTCACAGGGCAGGCCGAACCGGTTAACCGCCTCAGTCAAACGTTACGTGCGGAGATGGTTGGCGAAACGATTACCTATCGAAAAGGATTGCGTTCAGCACCTGTCGTGACGGCACTCCCGACGCCGCCTACCGTGACCGCTCCGGCAATTGCCCCACCTGTGACACCGTCGCCTGCGCCACCCGCGCGCGTCAAACATACACTGCCAGTGGTGCTGCCCACTCTCCGACGTAGACCAGATGTTCCGAAAGTGCCAGTTTCGCTATATGATCAGTCAATCAATGTTGCCAACGACGGTCAATGGGAAAAAGCGTATGATCTCTGTCAGCAGGCAATTCGTGAAGCGCCGATGGATTACTGTAATCACCAACTGCTCGGCCTGATCCAGGAAGCACAGGGCGATTTCAAAGCGGCACGCGACTCCCTGCGGCGGGCAATTTACCTGAAACCAGATGCGATTTTGGCACATTTTTATCTGGCGAGCCTGTATCATCAACTGAATGACGCACGCGAAGGGCGTGCCTGGGCAATACTCTATCGCCTGCTCGAATCGAGAGTACCGGATGAACTTGTGGAGGACAGTGCGGCCATGACGATTGCGTATTTACGTTCGCTGGTTGAACCTATGATGTTGAACCACAATGCCGCTTCTCACTGAACTTTCCGAGGCTGACAAACAGCGCATCCTTGAGGAGCGGGCGGCGCTGCTGGCCGCTGTACCCCCGATTACGAAATCGGAGGCAGAACGCAGCGTCATGTGTTTTGAATTGGGCACAGCGGGCTATGCGGTGGAGTCGATACGGGTGCTGGAAGTTAGTACGCTGGTGAACTGCATCTCGATTCCGTGTACACCGCCGCACATTGCCGGGCTGGTCAATCAACGCGGGCGACTGCTGACAGTGATCGATTTGCGCGCCATCATGGGACTGCCGATCACAGATACACCCGATCCACAGTTGATGATCCTGGCGATTGACGCGCAAAATGTCGTCGGTGTGCGCGTCGACTCGTTGAGTGGTGTTCGGACTATTTCAGAAGGCGACTTAACGATGGCTTCGGAATTGCTTCAGGAAGTGTCGTCAGAGGTGGTACTCGGTATTTTTCAGGCCGATAAACAGTCGGCAGCGTTGACTATTCTGCTCGATCTAACCCGGTTGCTCACTGAGCCGTCGTGGATCGTTGATGATCTGGTAAGGTAACACTCTAAACTATGCGTATACGAATTGGGCATCAGGTGGCGGGCGTGTTCGCCGTGATCACCATTATGACGTTATTGATCATCGGCACGGCATTGCGAACAGTGAGCGTCTACAACAGCTATTTTCAGTCGATGAAAGACGAATTCAGCTTCGATATTGGCCTGTATCGACTGCGCGGCATCGTACAGGATCAGGTTCGGATCGCTGTTCAGAACGTGACCTCGGAAACGAAAATTTCTCAGGCGTTCAATGATCGAGTCGCTGACGCGCGCAAGATCATCTCCGACTTGAAAATGGAGCCGTCGGCAAGCGCCAGTGAGACCTCTGCTGCGTTGGATCGAATGCTGCGCGCGTATAATGAGTTTGCCGACAGTTTGCAGCCCGCGCTGCAAGCTGCCACCAAAGGCGATGAAGCCCAGGCGCGCGCACTGCTAGCGACGTATATCTTGCCTAACCTGGATTTCGTTTCCAACTTTCAAACGTATGCAGGCAGCAAGAATCCGCTTGAAGCGTTCATTTATGAGATCGATACGGTACTCCAACGGACTGATCAGCGTGTACAGGATTTGGATATACTCACACGTGTTGCCTATGACGATGTGTCTCGTCAGGTAGTAATTGCGGCTGTGGCGGCACTGTTGATCAGTGCGATCCTGCTCTATTTTTTGACGCGCAATCTGGTGACGCCAACGCATCAACTGCTCGAAACAGCGGAGCAGATCGGGAGCGGCAATTTCGACCAACGCCTGACGCTCAACTCCGTAATGGAGATGGAACAGCTTGCCGACGCCATTAATACGATGGCCGCGCGACTCAAGGCCAGCCGCGACGAGTCGGACAGGTTATCAGGCTCGGAGCGAGGTGTACGCGAACGACTTGAAAAGACGATTGGCGACTATACGGCCTATCTGGAAAAAGTCGGCCAGCGCAACCTGAGTACCTACCTGACGATTGCCCCGGATGGTGAAAGCGACAGTGTTTCCAACGATTTGCGGGTGCTTGGCGAAAGCCTGAACAAAACCGTCGCCAGCCTGGCCGCGATTGCTTCTCAATCGCGTGAAATCGCCAACAGCACGGCTTCGGCGGCGGCTCAGATTTTGGCGGCGGTCACGTCACAGGTGAGCGGTGGCAACGAACAATCCGGTGCCGTTGTTGAACTCCGCACGACAGTTGAACAATCGCAGAGTGTCTCGGAGCAAACGGCGGCTCAGGCGCAAGGCGTGGTTGATATGGCAAATCGCCTGCAAGAAACAGTCGCCCTTGGTGAATCGGCTATTGAAGAAAATGTCGCCAGCATGGATCGCGTCCGCACGCAAACCGAATCCATCGCGGCCAGTGTGTTGGCGCTCTCCGAACGTACCCAGGCGATCAGCCAGATCATCAACAGTGTGGATGATCTGGCCGAACAATCAAAGATTTTGGCGCTCAATGCGGCCATCGAAGCGGCGCGGGCAGGCGAAGCAGGCAAAAGTTTCGCAGTGGTGGCCGATGAAGTGCGTAATCTGGCGAATCAGTCCAGGCAAGCTACCGGGCGAATCGGCGAAATGCTGGGCGAAATTCAGCGCGCGACGAATAAAGTGGTTATGACCACTGAGGAAGGCATTAAACAGGTCGATGCGGCGGTGCAGTTGGTGCGGCGTGCCGGAGAAGCGATTGAAGCCCTGGCTGAATCCGTCAAGCGCAGTTCCGACTCGGCACGGCAAATTTTGATCGCCACACAACAACAACGGCTGGGCATGGGGCAAATGGTTGAGGCGATGGACAACATCGAGCAGGTTACGGCGCAGTCGGTCACGGCGGGTTTGCAGACCGAAACCGCCGCCCATAACCTGAACGAGATGGCGCAGCGTTTGTTGCAATCTGTCGAGCAGTACCAGCTTTGATCCCATGACCGATTTTCAGGATCATCTGCTGGCAACCTTTCGTGAGGAAGCGGCGGGATACATCGAATCGTTTACGGCGGGATTGCTTGCGCTGGAAAGTGATCTGGAGTCGAGTGCGCGCCGCGAACTGCTGGACGAACTTTTCCGCAAAGCACATAGTCTGAAAGGGGCGGCTCAGGTCACGGGACTCCTGGAAACGCGCGATCTGGCAAATCAACTGGAAAATGCGCTGGATGCGATGCGTCATGCCGAAACGGAAATCGATCCGACGGCTTACGATCCACTCTATGGGTTAGTTGATTCAATCGCGCGAAGTGTACAGGTGGTCAAAACTACCCCCGCTGAACCCGTTCGATCAACGCAAGAGACACACTCAGCGTTGTCCGAGTCGCCGCCGCCTGAAATGGATATTGTATCCAGCAGCAACGACGCAACGCCAGCCATGCGAACAGTGGATAGTGTGCGCGTCAGTACGGCTAAACTGGACGCGCTGTTTGATTCGGCACAGGAGTTGTTGCTGGCCTTGCGGCGCACCGATCATTGGCTGACGACGCTGGATAACCTGTACCAAATGCTGCGCGATTGGCAGCGTCAGGAAGAATTAAATCCAACACTCACGACAGCAGGCGAATCGGTTGCTAATTATCGCGGCAATGTTCGGGAACACCTGACGCAGCTTGAGCAGTATGTAGCGGACACGATGAGTACCATCGCCCGCGACTCGAACACGGTACATCGGGTGGCAAATACGCTGCAAAACCGGGTGATGGAAACCCGAATGCAGCCCGCCGAAACGCTGGTTGCATTGCTGCGCCGTGCCATCCGTGATCTGTCATCGCAAACGAAGAAACCAATTACGTTCAACGTCGAAGGTGAGTTGATCGAAGTGGATCGGTTTGTGCTGGAAGCCCTGCGCGATCCGTTGATTCACCTTTTGCGAAACGCGGTTGATCATGGGATCGAGCGCGCAGCGATTCGGGCACAGCAAGCCAAGCCGGAAACAGGCACGATCACGCTGCGTTTCAGTGTGATCGGCAGTTATTTGCGCGTCGAAATTGCCGATGATGGTGCGGGCATGAACCCCGATGATCTACGCCGTACTGCTGTCCGCAACAATCTGCTGTCCGCGCAGGACGCCGAACACGCTAACATGCAGCAGTTGGTGGCACTGGCAATGACACCCGGCTTCACGACGCGCACGGAAGTGAGTGATTTGTCCGGGCGCGGTATGGGCTTGAATGTAGTGCAGCGTCAGGTGGAGATGCTGCATGGTGTGTTGGCCGTGCAATCGACACCGGGCGCGGGCACGCGCATTTTGCTGCAAGTGCCGCTCACGCTGCTGACAATTGACGCGCTAATCGTCATGGTGGCCGGGCAAGCACTGGCAATTCCGCTCACCACGGTCAGTCGAGTGATGCGCGTTCGTGTTGAAGACCTGGGTAACATCAACGGGCGGCCTGTTCTCTCCACGCCGCGCGGAACTATCGCGGTCTTTTCGCTGGCAACGCTGCTTGAATTACCGGGTAAGCTGCCCAGTAAAGGCCCGGTTTCGCTCCTGATTACAGGTGATGTAAGCCCCATCGCCTTGCAAGTCGATACGTTGGAAGGGGAGCAGCCAGTGGTGGTACGGCAGCTTGGCTTTCCATTGAAGCGCGTTCGCAATATCAGTGGCGCAACCCTGATGGATGATGGCCGCCCGGCGGCGATTGTGAATATCTCGGATGTGATCAAATCGGCGGAACGGCGCATGGCTCCGGCGCTCACGGCTACTACGACTATCGTTGACAGACCGTCTCGAATCCTGGTGGTAGACGACTCGATTACGACGCGCACACTCGAAAAGCAAATCCTTGAACATAAGGGTTACGACGTATCCATTGCTGTCAATGGGCAAGAGGCTTTGAATATCCTGCGTGAAGCGGCACGCCGCATCCCATTCGATCTGGTCATCAGCGATTTGATGATGCCGGTGATGAATGGTTATGAGTTGACCGAAGCGATCCGCAAAGACGAGGTGTTGGAGCATCTGCCCGTTGTACTGGTCACTTCGATGGGATCGGTGGAAGATCGGCGGCATGGTATGGAAGCGGGTGCCGATGCCTATGTGGTAAAAAGCCAGTTTGATCAGGATCAACTGCTGGCAACTATTCGACGCTTAATCGGTTAATTTGGAGATTTGATGGACTCAACCAGACCTATTCGCGTGCTGATCGCTGAAGACTCCTCAACCGTTGTGGAGTTGCTGGCGCGCGTCATTCAAGAGGATGCAGAACTGCTGTTGGTGGGCGTGGCACGCGATGGGGCAGAGGCAGTTCAGCTTGCCTTTTCAACAAAACCGGACATTATCACAATGGATGTGGAAATGCCCGTCCTGGATGGTCTGGAAGCAACCCGGCAAATCCTGGAACGCAAAGCGATCCCGATTGTGGTGGTCAGTGCCCTGGCTGATAGCCCCGATAAAGTCTTTGCGATCATGCAGGCCGGTGCGCTAACCGTTGTACCTAAACCGATTGGCGGCACGATCCGCGATTTATCAGCGTTGGGTCATCAGGTGACAACGACGCTCAAAATGCTGGCACGCACCGAAGACCCGACGAGCGCCACACTCGGTCAAATTTTGCCGCCGCCACACCCGGTACAGAATGTGCCCCAACAGTCCGATGCTATTATCGCGGTTGGATCATCGGCGGGCGGCCCTGCGGCATTGACTCGTTTTCTGACCGATTTTCCTGAGAATTTTCCCGTCCCTATTCTATGTGTACAGCATATGCCCAACGGCTTTATCGGCGGGTTGGCAGGCTGGCTTGATGCGCGCTCAAAATTGATGGTCAAGGTGGCCGAACATGCCGAACACATCAAAGCGAGGCATGTGTATCTTGCGCCAGATGATCAGCATATGAGCGTCGTCACAGGCGGTATAATTCGGCTGCATCGGACGCCGCCTGTAGACGGCCACCGCCCAAGTGTGACGCGCTTGTTCGAGTCAGTGGCGCAAACGTATGGCTCGGACGGAGTCGGCGTGCTTTTAACGGGAATGGGGCGTGACGGTGCTACGGGACTGTTACAGATCAAACAGGCAGGTGGTGAAACGCTGGCCGAAGATCAATCAACCTGCGCTGTTTATGGGATGCCGCGCGCCGCTTTTGAAATAGGCGCAACCCGCCAAATGGTGCCGCTTGACCGAATGGCTGAGGCGGTAGTCCGTATTTTGCGGGAGCGCGCCAAACACGTGCATTGATGAGTGTTTAGTGACTGGATAAAGGTTAATGCAGACTTCACCAAGTTCTGAGGCTCATGCTGAGCTTCAAGTCAAATACGATCAGCTTAGCCAGGCGACGGCTGCGCTTGAGCAGAACATTGAACGGCGTGCAAGCCAGATCAGCGCCTTGCAGCGAATCGGACTGGATATTGCCAGTGCGCCAAACCTGAATGAGACGTTGCAGCGCATCGCCCGGCACGCTGCCGAACTGCTGAACGCCTCGGCCAGTTCTGTGTCGATGATGCAAGCCGATGGGTCATTAGAGGTGATGGCCGTGAATGGCCTCACTGAACAATGGCTTGGCTTCACCTTTCAGATGAACGAGGGGTTGGTGGGCCGCGCCGCTGCTGAGCAAAAGCCGCAGCGCGTCGATAATTATGCCCAATGGGCGGGTGCCATCGAACCGGACAAAACCCAATCGCTCCGAGGGGCAATGGCCGTGCCGATGCTGCATCAGGATAGGGCGGTGGGCGTGATCATTGTCTTTAGCACGGACACAGCACACCCTTTCAGTGATGAGGATCAACAGCTATTAGAAGCTCTTGCCTCTCCGGCAGCAGTTGCTACGATGAACGCTGAACTCTATTCGCGTGTTCATCGGCTTTCACAGCGTATGTCGGTGCTGCTGGCAACCGAACTCCAGATGAGCGCCCAATCCACCCATTTAACAGTGATGCTCGCTACGGTTTGCCAGACTGTGATCAGCCTGTTTGGATGCGACGGCGCGACGATCTGGTTGTGGCGCAATAGCCTGCTCGAACGAGTCGAGTCGCGCTTTATTGGCAGTAAACCGCTGCCCAAAAAAGCGTATGGCTGGAATGAAGGGCTGCCGGGTGAGGCGCTGGCACAAGGTACGCCTAAAACCGCGCCCGATGCTGAGCAGCCGAATGTGACTCGTGCGGCGCTGCCGATGATGTGGCAGGGTCAGCCTGTCGGTGTGCTGGTTGCAACTTATTCTCGCGCGGAAATGCGCTTTAGCCGCGAGGACATTGATCTGTTATCGCTGTTCGCGCAGAGCGTGGCTGCCTCAATCGTCAACGCCGATCTGGTTGCATCCTTGCAGGCAGAACGAGATCGACTCGAAACGATCCTGACCAGCACGCTCGATCCGGTGTTAGTCGCGGATCACAATGGGCGGCTGATCCTGAGCAATCCAAGCGCCGTTTCAGTGCTGCACGCTTCAACCGGACAGCCGCTGCTCGATATTCTGGATTCGCAGATCGCGCCGCCCGATACGCTGGACAGTATCCGCCTTTCGCTAGAAAATAACGTGCCGTTCACCTTTACGATGCGGGTAGGGCGTATTATTTTCTCGGTACGTGCCGCGCCGCTTCGTCAGCCTGAACAAGGTTGGGTACTCGTTTTGCGGGATGTGACTGGCCTCAAAGAACTCGAAGAACTCAAGACGCGCATGATCCATATGATGTCGCACGACTTGAAAAATCCGCTCACCGGGATCATAGGCCTGTCGCAAATGCTGGTCAAAAAGAGCGATGGTTTCACGCCGCGCCAAAAAGACTACCTTGCCAACATCAACAGCAGCGCCATGCGAATGGAAGACCTGATCAACAATATTCTCGATCTGGAAAAAGCGTCCAGCAGCGGCTTAAGTACACAGGTTATTGACAGCGAAGTGTTGTTCAAACGGCTGATGAGCGAATTCCAGCCCGACGCAAAAGCGCATTCACAAACCCTGATGCTGCACATGCCGGAAACAATGCCCCGAATCGCAATAGACGAGGTGCAGTTCTATCAGGGGGTTGGCAATCTGATCAGCAATGCCATCAAGTACACACCAAGTGAGGGAAAGATTGATGTTACCGTGCGCGTCGATGGGCCGTTGATGCACATCCTCGTCAAGGACGACGGCATCGGCATTCCACGCGATAAGCAGGATCGGTTGTTCGAGCGTTTTTACCGCGTTCGCAACAATGAAACGTCGCATATCCCTGGTACAGGGTTAGGGTTAAGTCTCGTCAAGGCGGTGATCGAAGCGCACGGCGGAGCGGTTTGGGTTGAGTCGGAAGAACATAAAGGCAGCACGTTCCATGCCGAAGCGCCTATTGTCGTGACTGACAGCCCATGAAATGCAATCTGGCCTGTTATTTGCTGTAGAGGCAGAATGAAAGGTCAGGTTGTGATGCACATCAACGTTTACAGAGAAGTTACCGAGGTTCGGATCGTTCCCGTCGTTGTGAGTTACCCGGTTGCGAAAGCGCCCGACATTACCGAAGGCTGTGATTCGCGCCAATCTCACCCGGAAGGTGTTTATCTGTTTGTGGAACGCGAACCATGCGAACATCCTGATTCATATGCGCCGCGACAGTTCGCGCAGGAAGCAAATTTAAGCCTTTAATGGGTCTGGAACCTGAGTCCCAGACCCATTGGAGTTTGATTTTACGGGGCTTCGTTTGTTGAGCTTGTAACATCCGGCGTACTCTGAGGAGCGCGGCGCGTGATCAACCGCCGTCCCATGTTCAGTAGATCGTTACGCATTTCTTCATCGCGCAGAATATGGAGCGCGCCGGGTGCCACCGAGATCAGAATAATCAAGATTATGATGGGCAGCAGATACTTATCGACATCCGGGATCAGGTTGCCCAGGAAGTATCCGGCCAGGTTAAGACCAATCGCCCACAACGCACCGCCTAACAAATTGAACATGAAGAACGTGCGATAATTCATATTGCCGACTCCGGCCACAATTGGCGCGAAGGTTCGCACAACAGGGATGAAGCGCGCGATCACGATGGTTTTGGAGCCGTGCTTGTCATAGAACGCCTGTGCCCGCAGTACGTTCTTTTTGTGGAATAAGACCGAGTCCTCACGCTGGAACAGGCGCTGTCCCACCCGGCGGCCAAAGGTATAGCCAACGTTATCGCCCAACACCGCTGCTGTAAAACAGACCAGCACTAACACTGGCAGCGATAAAACACCCTGCGAAGCCAAAAATCCGGCGGTGAACAGCAGGCTATCGCCCGGTAGAAAGAACCCAACGAACAAGCCTGATTCCGCGAAGATGATGGCGAAAATCCCAATGTAGCCTACTGCCTTAATCAGGTCAGTCAAATTAAACTCCTCAACCCATTCTCAATCGAGTGGTAACAAAACGCGCAACAGTATAGCAAGCCTAACACCTTACGGCAAAAACGCTTATCACAAGGTTATAATCAATTGAATCAGCGTGGCAACCAGATTTCAACGGGCGCAGGGTAAGAATATGCCAGTCAAACTCCTGGCGGGTGCAGAACCGTTTTTCATTCCCGGCGGGCATATTGGCTGCTTGTGCCTGCATGGCCTGACCGCTTCGCCGCAAGAAATGGCCTGGCTGGGCGAACATCTGGCGGCGCAAGGCGCAACCGTATATGTGCCGCGCCTGAATGGTCATGGCATTCACCCGGAATATTTGGCGCGTACTCACTGGCAGGACTGGTACGCTTCGGCGCTGGATGGCTATCACCTGTTGGCGCGGCAGTGCGATCAGGTGTTTGTGATGGGCTTGTCAATGGGCGGGCTGCTATCGCTGCTGCTGAGCGCACATGAGCCAGTTTCTGGCGCGGTGATCATGGCCGCGCCGCTGGTACTCAGTAATCCGGCACTTAGATGGGTGCATGTGCTGCGCCGCTTCGTCCGCTACGTGCCAACAAGTGACAAACCCGATTTGTTAGGTGAACGAATCGCGGTGATGCAGCGCGAACGCGGTCAGCGCGTAACGGGGCGCGTTTCCTATCGCGGGCAGTACACGATGGCCGGGCTATCCGAACTCGTCCATTTGCAGGATCAGGTCAACGCAAACCTGAGCAAGATCACCGCGCCGCTGCTGCTGGTTTACTCCGAGGGCGATAAGACCGTGAACATCAACGACATGGAAACGGTTCGTGCTGGCGTCGCCAGTCAGGATGTGCAGACGCTTCGTCTGGTGGAGAGCGATCACATCCTGACCAACGACGTTGATCACCCGCGCGTGTTTGCGGCGGCGTGGTCATTTATCGAGGCGCATAGTCCTCAAACCTGAGTTTAACCCGGCAAGGTGGCGATGCACTCGATCTCAACCAGTGCCCCGCGTGGCAATTCCAAATTGCCGACGGTGGTTCGCGCCGGAGGATGCTCAGCGAAGTGTTTGGTATAGACGCCGTTCATCGCCGCAAAATCACCGATACCGTGCAGAAATACAGTGGTTTTCACAACGTTGGCAAGTGATGTACCTGCCGCTTCCAAAATAGCAGAGAGGTTGTGAAAGACCTGCTCGGTCTGCCTGCCGATGTCGCCTTCAACCATTTCACCTGTTGCCGGGTTAAGCGGTGTTTGACCGGAAACGAACACAAAACCATTGGCGATAATCGCCTGCGAATAGGGCCCAATGGGTGCCGGTGCTTGATCAGTTCTAACGGGTTGACGAGTCAAGATTTATATTCTCCTTGAAAGTAAAAGACAGTTTTCGATGGGTTGCGAAGTGCCTGTTCAATGCGAACGCGGTGATGCTCGGTAAAGGGCGATGGCAGATTATTTGGATCAAAATAGCGCAGTTCCAGCGATTCATCATCGTTGACACCAAGTTCACCACCAATGATGCGGCACTCAAAGACAATGCTAATCACCATGATCTCATCGCCGTTGGGATAGCTAAAGCGTAGATCGGGGCCGCCGAACACGCCAACAACACGTTCTGGCAGCACGCGCAAGCCCGTTTCTTCGTAGACTTCGCGCACAACAGCCTCGGCGGGTTCTTCGCCGGGATCAATCGCGCCGCCGGGCAACCCCCACAGGCCGTTATCACTGCGATGCTGCAACAATAGTTCGTGCTGATCGTTGAAAATGATAGCGGCTACCCCCGGCGACATGAGCAGCATGTGGCCGATCTTTGCCCGTATCTCCGCGATATATGAAGACATCGGCATCGTTATTGACTCATCCATTCCCACGCATCATCCAACGTGTAGTCTAACCGATAATGTGTGATGAGCGATTGCCACATGCGCGGGTGCGGTTCGGCGTCCGGGTGCGCGCGCTTGAGCAGTCGGTAGGCATCGGGTAGATCATGCCCTTTTTCGAGCAGATAAGCCAATACAAATGTCGATGAACGGCTGATCCCGGCACTGCACATAACCAGCACTGGCCGGGTGGCCTGCACCTGTTCCTTGATGAAGGATACACCATGCTTCAAAAGAGGGGCGTCGATAAATTCGCCATCTTCAAGAGCATTCTCGAAGGTGTGAAAATCGGCAGGAAAGTACGGATGATCTGGATAAAGTTTGAGGACATGAACGATCCCTGCCGCACGCAGCGCAGGGATGTACTGAATCGCACGCCAGCCGGAAATGTAAATACCGTCTATCACATGATCGAAGGGTAATGTGCTTTCGCTCATTATTTTTGTTACCTCACAACGTTTATCAGCTTACAAGGTCTCTTGGACGCTGTCAAACGCCAATGGCAAACAACAGGAGCAGTTTGTGCAACCTGTTATTGAACAATGCTTGATCCTTGCTATACTCTGACATGATGCAAGAGCTTGGTTTATTTCTGAAAAATGTGCATAATAAAAGCACTTGCAAAAAATTTAAGCGTGTGAAAGCACTCGCAAAAAATCAAGTAGTGGAGGATTTCGTGTCAAGCGTATCATTTAGAAACGTTTACAAGCGTTACGCCGGGGATGTTGTGGCCGTCAAGAACCTCAACATCGAAGTTGCCGACAAGGAATTTCTGGTATTCGTCGGGCCGTCGGGCTGTGGCAAGTCCACCAGTCTGCGTATGCTGGCCGGGTTGGAAGAAGTTTCCGAAGGCGAAATCTGGATTGGGGATCGCGTCGTCAACAACATCGCGCCGAAAGACCGCGATATTGCGATGGTCTTCCAGAGCTACGCGCTGTACCCACACATGAGCGTGTATGACAACATGGCCTTTGGTCTGCGTCTGCGTAAAACCCCCAAGCAGGTGATCGACGAGCGCGTGCGTGAAACGGCCAAGAGTCTGGGCATCGAAGTCCTGCTTGACCGCAAGCCGCGCCAGCTTTCAGGCGGTCAGCGTCAGCGTGTGGCGGTAGGCCGTGCGATTGTGCGCGAACCCGCCGTGTTCCTGATGGACGAACCGCTCTCGAACCTGGACGCCAAACTGCGCGTCGAGGCGCGCGCCTTCATCAGCAAACTGCACCAGCGTTTGGGCACAACATTCATCTACGTGACCCACGACCAGGTGGAAGCGATGACGATGGGAACGCGCATCGCCGTGATGAGCGCGGGTGAATTGCAGCAGATCGATACCCCACAGCAGTTGTACCAACACCCGGCAAATATCTTCGTGGCAGGTTTCATCGGCAGTCCGTCGATGAACTTCTTCGACGCCACGCTGGTCGATGCTGACGGTAAGATGATGATCGAAACGCCCGCCTTCCGTCTGACCGTTCCGCCGCATCGCTATGACATTTACCGTCCGTCGCTCGGCAAAAAAATCATTTTTGGCGTTCGCCCCGAAGATATTCACGACCCGGCCTTCCTGCCCGCCAACATCAAGACCACATCGCAGTTTGAAGCGAACATTGATGTCGTTGAGCAGATGGGCAACGAAAAGATCGTCTACCTGGAAGAAGGCGGCAAGACGTTCGTCTCCCGTATGGATCCGCGCACGGGTTCATCCGTTGGTCAGCGTACCCCTGTCATCATCGACATGGATAACATGCACCTGTTCGACGCCCAGACCGAAAAGGCGCTCGACTAATCCAACTCGCTTATGGTGGCCTGGGACACCCGTCCCAGGCTCGTTTTGCGATTATGACAGCTTGACTTTTTCCGCTTCCACCTTCGATAAGAACTTGTTCATCTTTGTGCCACACACCGGGCAAGTCCCTTTTGCCATCGTGCGCCCATTCGCGGCCTGAGTATACGAAATATCTTTCATTGTGCGGGTTGTTTTGCACTTGACGCAATACGCATCCATTTTTGACCTTTACTTTCAATATTCAGAACGTAATGTTCTGTGAGCGGTCATACAGCATATTGAGTGCCGCGCCTCTGCCGGGCATTGCTATTTGATCGTTATGGATGAGTTAACAATGCTCTGATATACTGATGAGGCTGTTTTATCGGATTCATCAAGGCTTCAATATCGTCAAATAAATATGAGAATTTTTACAACTAAACTAGCCAGTCGTTTGCCGCGCTTCTTTTTCTTGTTTTTGCTTTTATTTCCACTGCTGGCTTGTCGCAGTCTTTCGATCACGGCGTTACGTTTCCATCACAGACACCACGCAATTATTCTGCTGACTGGCTTTGAACCTTTTGGGCGAAATAAAGTGAATTCGTCGTGGGAAGCCGTGCGTCAACTGGATGGCACTGATATTGGTGATGATCATATTGTTGCGGTACTGCTGCCCGTCACCTGGCGGCAGGCCGGAAAAATGATGCGTGATGCGATTGATCGGTATCGGCCTATCGCGGTCATCAACGTTGGGCAGGGCAACTGGCGCGGTGTCGAACTGGTTACGGGTGCTTTCAATACTGTGGGTCATATTCCTGATAATGAGGGCTTTCGGCCTACTGAAACGTATATCTCGGAGCATGGCGCATTCAGCTTTACTACAACAGTACGTATTGATGACATTCTCAAGCTGCTGACCGACGCCAAAATCGAAGCACGAACGGGGAAGACGAGCGGTAACTACCTGTGCAATTTCGTCAATTATCACAGCTATGAACATCTGGCGCGGGTTGCCCCACAAACCCTGACTGTATTTATTCATGTGCCGGGGATAGCCACCACTACCACCGATGATGATCAGAAAAAGATCAAGCAGTTGGTTGAGGCATTACAGATCATCAGTCGTGCCGTTGCCGGGATGATCGAAACCAACAAGTGAAGATGTACACAAAGCCGCATCGCCTGTATAATTAGGCAGGTTTTGACCTGTTGAGGCGTGAATGACGGTTTGTTTTTGGGCAATTGCCGATACGCATCTTTCGTTTGCCAAGCCGAAAGATATGGCGCGTTTCGGAAACAAATGGGAACACCATGAAGATCGAATTGCAGAGGCCTGGCGTGATTTGATTGCGCCGGAAGATGTGGTACTGCTGCCCGGCGATGTATCCTGGGCACAGTCGCAGCCGAAGGCATTGGTTGATTTGAACTGGCTGACGGCGCTGCCGGGACGCAAGGTATTGCTGCGCGGCAACCATGATCACTGGTGGAAAAGCATCGACGTGGCACGTAAGATCGCTAATCCATTAGGCTTCTATGTATTAGAAGGCGATAGCATTACGCTGGATGGTATCGTCATTTGTGGCGCGATGGGGCACATTGCACCCGGCGATCCGTATTACGTCGAAGACCCCAAAAAAGATCGTTATCAACGCGAATTGTCACGGCTGGAACGGGCATTGCAGCATGGCACTACCAATCGTGCGCCCGGCCAGTCCATGATATTGATCATGCACTATCCGCCTTTTACGTCCGAGGGCAAGCCAACAGCCTATGTCGATTTGATCACGCAATACCAACCGACATTATGTCTGTACGGTCATCTGCATCATTCCGGCGAATGGCAGCTTGCTATGAACGACGAATATCAGGGTGTTATGTATCGGTTGGTGGCCGCCGATTATCTTCAAATGATTCCGCAACGGGTGTTAACCGTGCCAACTGAGGTAGAACATGGGACTTGAATATTATCGTATCGCGCCCGCTGAACTCGAAAAGCTGCGCCCACTGATCGCCAGACACGAAGCTGAACTGGTCGGGCCGCGCGCGCGTGGTTACTGGTTTGACCGCCCCGAAGCCTACGATTACGTGGGTGTACAGCAGGTGGCGCAGGAACTTCACAATGCTGGCGAACGCCTGGGCACGGAGCGGCTGGAACTGAGCGAAAACGAAGCGCACAGCCTGTCGCTGCTTGAGATTGAACTGCCCTCGGATGATTTGGAGCTGCCGCCCGCGTTGTTTATGAGCAGCACAGCGCCGGAAGGGATCAAACGCTACCTGAAAGTTGCGCGGCGCAAGCTGGGCAGCACGCCCGAAATCGCGGCCAGCCGTATCGCCGCACCAGATCGTGATCCGCGCTTTGCGGGCTATTTGCAGAAGCAGATTCGCCATTTGCGCGAAGCACTGCCCAAAGTCTGGAATTTCTACGAAACGGCTGCCGAAGCGGGCGATGCCGTGTTGGTGATTGATTTGCGTGCCCGCGATCTGGAAATTCCTGATGCGGTGGAGTTAGCGGCACTGTAGCTGATTGAGCAGGTTGAAAATAGAAACGTCGCACGGCAGTTTCAGGTCGCGCGACGTTTTTGTTTTTTGGCGAGATGCTATTTGACGGCGACGAGTTCTACATCGAATAGCAGCGTTGCATTGGGCGGGATCGGGCCGATACCCTTTGCGCCATAGGCCAGATCAGGCGGGATCGTCAACTTGCGCTGACCACCGACCTTGATCCCGGCGATGCCTTCATCCCAGCCTTTGATGACGTTCCCCGCACCAAGTTTGAATTCAATATAATCCGGGCTGCGCCCCACCGAACTATCGAATTGACGACCATCCGTAAACGTGCCTGTATAACGTACCTGTACGGTTTTGCCCGCTTCGGCAGTCGCGCCGCTACCGACGTTGATATCTTCGTATTGCAAACCAGATGGTGTTGTAACCAATATTCGCTCTCCTTAAATAATGAAAGATCAGGGCGTATCCGATGGATGCGGGCGCGGCGTCACTCTGCGATAATCGGCCTGGATCGTCGTCCGTTTATGAATAGAATCTTCATCCTGTGGCAAAATGACCTGCTGCATACGAGGAATCGGATTGAATGGTGGCAAAGCGGGTTCCGGTTCCTCAACGACTTGCGCTTCCCAGTCGCGCACAAACTGATCGAGCCAGTTCAGTTCAGCTTCGAGCAGCGATACGTTGTGACTATACAAGGCCGTCGCCTGGAAAGAGGCCAAACCCGCCCGTTCTTTTTCTAATTCCGTGCGGGCGCGTGCCAGACGGCTGATTAAGTCCTGGCGATAGTTTTGCAGCGCGGCGCGTACTTGCGACGATTTGAGGACGTGCAGGTTGGCAAGCCCAAGCTCAAAGCCGCGTGCCGAAGTGTGCGGTGTGCTAAGCAAATCCGAGACGGCGGTTTGCAGCACGCCATAACCCGCCGATGTAATACGCCATGTGCGCGTTGGCAGCGTTTCGGCGATACCTTCCACCAGCCCTTGCCGCTCCAATTTTTCGATCACATAATACATTGAAGAAACACCGATGGCTGTCCAGCGTCGCAGGCCGCGTGCTTCAATGGTTGCGTGTAATTCCTGGTCGGATTTAGGTTCGCCAAGTAGTAAACTGAGAAGGGCAAGTTCGGCGTCGGTCATGGCAAAAATTCCTGAACAGTGCTGAGCATTTTTGAACTAAGTCGGATGTTAGAACAGCGTAGCATAAGCTGTTCAGCAAGTCAATTAATTCGATGTGATAAAAATCTCTCAACTGATAGACTGCCGAAAGGGGTTCAACGGCAACAATGATTCCTTTCTGTTTTCTCTGTACTTCGCACTGTTGTTAACGCTGTTTTGCCGCTACGATCCAGATGCTTTGTAATCAGCGAAGGTGAGTCGCGTTTTGTCCAATCCGGTTTTTCGGCGCGTGGCACAGCAAATCGCTTTGTTCACCGTTCTGCTCAGCGTCACCCTTTCGGGCGGCAGCGTCAGTTTTGTATCGCTCAACGCGCGCGTGCTGTTGGTGACTGTCGTGCTGCTCAGTACACTGGTCAATGTGTACACACTGCGCGATGGTATCTCCGGTATCCCGCTCCATTGGAGTTGGCTGCTGCTGGCGCTGGCAACACTGCTATCGACGCTGAATGGTGATTTTCGGCGCAGCATCGAGCTGTGGCTGTTCCCACTCGGTTTGCAAATTCCTTATTTTTTCGCCGTTGTTGCGCTGCTGCGCCGCCAATGGAAAGCGCAATTCTGGCTGCGCGCGATCCTGTTGACGGGCGTTGTGCTGTTTATTCAAACCGCAAATCAGATTGTCATCTATCTTCTGTCGTGGCGAAACGATTTGCCACCAGGCATTGTGTTCCCCCCACTGGATTATCGCGTGAGCAGTGTGCTGGATAACCCGAATGTGTTTGCAGCGTTTCTGGCACTGTCGATTCCGGCAGCCATCGGCTATGGCTTCTCGTCGCGTTCCACCGAGCGGTTGTTAATCGGCTTGTGGATGATCGGAGCGGTGTTCTGCTTATTGGCAACGGGTTCACGCGGCGGCGTGCTGGCTGCGGCGATCAGTGCAGCTATCACGTTATTTTTGGTAGTCCTGGGTAGTGGTGATCGGCTGATCGGCTGGTTAAAAGCAACCCGGCAGCGTCAGATAATAATCGTGTGCGCCGTGATCATCGGCAGCGGCCTGATGATCGGTACTGTTCTTTACCAGTCAATGGGGTCAACGCGGGCGACAGCGGTAGCGCAGCGATTCACGCTCTGGCAGGTGGCGCTGACAACGTTCGCCCGCCATCCGCTTTCTGGTGTGGGCTTTGGTCAGTATCCTATCGAGTTAATGAATGTTGTATCCGCGCCGCCAACTGTCGTCGAACGGCACGCGCATAATTTTGTGCTTCACCTGTTGGCTGAAACGGGTCTCGTCGGGGTTGGCGCGCTCCTTATATTGATTTTATTGCTGATCAAAAGTGCGATGCACGCCTGGCAAACGGCAGCTAAAGAAAGGCGTGTTCTGTTAAGTGGCGTGATCGGCGGCCTGATCGCTTTTGGCGTTGTTGGCCTGACTGATGACCCGCTGACACAGGTCGCGCCATTTTTGATCGCAACCATCTATTGTGCGCTGTTGATCGCCCACGAACCTGCTCCTGAAGTACGCAAAATAAGCCCGTTGAAGCTATGTGCGATCCTGGTTTCAATGGGCGTTAGTTTGCTTGGTGCCGGGCTGACCGCCTTATATATACCTGAATGGATAGGCGCACACGCCGTAGTCGCCTTGCGAACCCAGAATGAATCGTGGGTTGAGTCGGCGCAAATGCTTGAAAGCGGCGTCGAACGCGATCCGGCTGACGCGCTGATACGCCTCCAAGCGGGGGTAGCCTGGGCGCGGACGTTCTACTCGAATCGTGATGAAGCGGCGCTTCGCTACGCCATTCAACGGTATCGTGAAGCAATTAATCTCAATCAGGATAATGCAGTGCAACATCTCAATTTGGGGATGCTGTTGCAACATATCGATCCAGATGCAGCGTTAGGTGAGTTGGCAATCGCCGCCCGGCAAGCGCCAAAAAGTGCGGTGATCCATTTGAATTATGGAATAGCACTGGAAAACTTCGGTCAGTTGGAGAATGCCAAAGCGGAATATAGCAAAGTTCTGATGCTGAATTCAGACTGGCAATTGGCATCTTTTTGGGGATTGTCGCAAGTTCGCAAAACAACAGCAGAGTCGGGGCGGGTTTTGCCGAATACATCCCTGGCTTTTAGGATCACCTTACAAATGGGCGATGGAGAGCGGACTGCTAACCGGAGCGCATCGGCGTTGACTTTCTATGAGCGTGCGCTGACCGGTGCGCCTGGGCAGACGGATGAATTAATTGCACGTGGCTTGATCGCCTGGATAAGAGGCGATTTGGTATATGCCCGTTATTACTTGAAAGCCGCGTCACTATCTGATGGCGAAAATGTGGCACTGGCCTGGCTTTATCGGGGCGATCTGGCGCTTAGCGAAGGGGACATACGCACGATGCAAAGTGACTACCAAACCGCGTTTTCCCGATTGGATAGTTACAGTACATTCGGGCCGGGCACATTGGGCGAGATCACGTATGCGGTGAATGTGTTTGGGCGCTATGGCTACGTGACGGATTATCTGCCCGATGTGGTGCTGCTCGATATTGGGCGCTTCGAGGCAGCGCGCTTTGTCAATCTGGCACATATACGCGCGGAAACGGGCGATGTGGCTGAAGCGATTCATATTTTGCGGCGAATTTTGCTGAGCAATCCCGATTACACACCTGCTCAGGCGGCGCTCCAAAGCCTGACGAATCGCAAATAAGCGAACATGGACATGACGTGTACAGTGTTTTCCCCGGCAAGGCCGGATAGATTGAAGCGAATATAACCCCAATCTGAGACGTTAGCACGCATGACGGCCAATCGTCTAGAGATAGATTACACAACTCGGAACGGCGATCTGTTGGGCAAAACTTACAAACAGCCCTCACCCCAACCTCTCCCAGGGGAGAGGGGCTTTTGACCTCAAAGGCTAGCTGCCCATCCAGTCTAACAAAAATGGGTTGCTGGCACGTTCCCGGCCTACCGTTGTGGTTTGCATGTGGCCGGGTGCAATTGTGTAATCATCGGGCAGGGTGAGCAATTTGCCAAAAATCGAGTGCATAAGCGTTTTATAATCTGCGCCGGGCAGATCGGTTCTGCCAATAGAGCCAGCAAACAAGCAATCGCCGCTGAATGCAACCGCATATTCGTGATTGATAAATGCAACATGCCCTGGCGCATGACCCGGCGTGAAGCGAACCTCAAATTCGATATTTCCGACTTTGATTAAATCGCCCTCGTTAATAAATACGTCGGGCATTGGCGCGGGTGGCACACTCATATTGAATAGCTGCTGCATCCGCATCGGCAGCGATTCGAGGATCGGCATATCGGCAGCGTGCATTCGGATCGTCGCGCCAGTGGCCGCTTTCACATCGCCAAGTGCCAGTATATGATCGAAATGAGCGTGGGTGATCAGAATATCACGCACGGTAAAGCCTTCGCGCCTGACCACTTCCAATATTTGCGGGGCGTTATCCGCTGGATCGATGATCGCGGCATCGTGTGTGACGCTGTCTGCAATGATATAGCAGTTCGTTTGTATCATGCCCAATGTGAGCATTTCGGTTTGCAGCGTCACCGGATATCCCCCGTTATTTGATGAACCAGTTTATCATAATTGCTGGACATCAGGAAAGTCATCACCAGCACATAAATCGTGGTAAAAAGGTTTTCCACGTCTATACTTAACATGGGAATAATACCGATTGGCTGTAGACATCCTTCAATCTTGCGGATCATTCCTTATTTCGTCAACTTCACTCCAGATCAGGCGCAAGGAGATAATTATTGAGTTCAGGAATATCGGCTCAGCTTGCAAAGGTAAAAATCGTCGTAGACAGCCCGGCAGACCTGCCGCCCGAATGGGTCAAACGGCTGGATATTGGCGTTGTGCCTGCTTACGTCAATTTTGGGCAGGATAGCTATGCAGATGATGGCGTTGGCCTCCCGCGCCGTGATTTCTACGGGCGATTGGCCGAAGCCAAAACACTGCCCACCACCTCTGCGCCTCCAGCGGCCATTGCCGAGCAGGTGATTCGTGATCAACTTGGCAAAGCAGAACAAGTGGTCGTATTTACAGTAGCAGCGCAGTTCAGCAGCCTGTATAATTCTATTCGTGTGGCCGCTGAGCATGTCGATCCGCAGCGCGTGACGGTGGTTGACAGCGGTCAGGTGAGCATGGGTGAAGGCTGGCAGGCGTTGGCCGCCGCCGAAGCCGCTGCACGCGGCGGATCGTTCGATGAAGTGCTGGCCGCTGCCCGCAGTGTCCGCGAACGAGTCAAGCTATATGCCGTGATCGATACGCTGGAGTATTTGCGGCGTGGCGGACGGGTCAGTTGGGCACAAGCGAATGTGGGCGCGCTGCTGCAAATCAAGCCGATGCTCGAAGTTCACGAAGGGGTAGTCGAGACGATTGGTCGCGTGCGAACATTAAGTAAAGCCGTACAAACGCTCATCGATCTGACGCGCCAGCAAGCACCACTTGAACGTTTGGCCGTGATGCACTCGAATGATCGCGCCGGGGCGGAAAGATTGTTGAGTCAGTTAAAGGATATTGCCCCCGAACCGAACGTCATGATCGGGGATGTGACGACTGCCATTGGCACTCACATCGGGCCGGGCTGTGTCGGGGTAATGACCGTCCGAAAAGGCTGAACCGCTTCCCCGGCGGTTCAAACTCGTATCGTAAACCGACGGGGATTGAGGACATAATTCATGCCATCCGCGCTTGAAACGCTCGTAAAAATCCTGAAGTTAGAGCAGAACACGGGTTACCAGGATAAAGCCGTCATTGGCGGGCTGGAGTCGTTTGCTGCCAACTGGGTAAATGATGCTCATGCCCAGGCCAAAAAGCCCGAACATCACGTCCTCGTCGATGAACTGGTCGGCTATCTGAAAGCCTATAAAGCTCTCCCCGAAACAAGCCAGCGGCACGACTCAATCAAGCACATGTTGGGTCGGATCACCGGGCGCATCCCACCGCCGGGTGGCGTACCAATGCCAGCACCAGAAACGCCGCCTGTCCAGGAAAACCCACCTGTTGAAGCGCGTGAACCAAAACCCGTTCGGCGTCCCGAACCGCCGCCCAGAGCCGAACGCGCGCCCAAAAATCAACCCAAACCGGAACGCCCACGCCGCGAAGAACGTCCGCCACACCGTGAGGAACGGCTGCTGACGGAGAGAGAAGAGCGCCCTGTGGAGTTGGTTCTGCCTGCTCAGGAGTCGCAGCCGGTACAGCAGAGTGATTTCTTTCGGGGTGAGCTGCCGCGCAGCCCCGAACCACTGAACATCCCGTCGATTGATGATCTTATCCTTGAACCTGTCTTTGCCCCGTCTGCCGAGTCATTTGAGATTCGGCCACCGCGCGTGAAGACACGGCCACCGCGCCGTCGCCGAGACTCGCGCAGTGGGGAGCAAATGGCCGAAGTGCTGCGCGCGATCAAACGATCTGTCTCCGAACTGCATGGTGTCGGCCCAAAAATGGCTGAAAAATTGGCGACGCTGGATATTCAGACAGTTGAGGATTTGCTGTACACGTTTCCGCGCCGCTACGACGATTACACCACCATGCGCCCGCTTAATCGCCTGAGTCCCGGCGAACTCGTCTCGGCGGCGGGCACGATCCGCAGTACGGCAGTGATCAAGGGCAAGCGCAATATTGATGTGTTCAACGTTGTGATTGATGATGGCGCGGGCGTGCTGACCGCCTCATTTTTCAATCAGACCTATTTGCGCGGCAAACTGGATCGTGGGATGCAGGTCGTGTTCAGTGGCAAAACCGATTTGTACCTGGGCAAGCTGTGCATGACCAATCCACACTGGGAATTCATCGAGCAGGATGCGCTCAACACGCGCGCGATTGTCCCGGTCTATCCACTCACGGCCAGTTTGAGCGCGGCCAACATGCGGAAAGCGACGGACGCGGCGTTAAGTGCCTGGGTAGACGAACTGCCTGATCCGATGCCGGGCAGTGTGTTGGATCGCACCGGATTGGCAGAATATTCATGGTCAATTCGGCAATTACACCGCCCCGAATCAATGGATATGCTTGAACATGCCCGCGAACGGCTGGTCTTTGACGACCTGATGCTGCTCCAATTGGGCGTGCTGCGTAATCGGCAGCTGTGGCAGGCCGTCCCGGCGGATCCGCTGCCGACGGATGAAACGTGGCTGGACTCCTTCGCATCAGTGCTGCCTTATGCCTTGACCGGGGCGCAGCAGCGCGCGATTCAGGCCATTCGGGAAGATGCGGCACGCCCCGTACCGATGAATCGCCTGCTGCAAGGCGATGTCGGTTCGGGTAAGACGGTTGTGGCGGCGGCGGCGCTGGCAATGGCTGTGCTGAACGGGCACCAGGGCGCGATCATGGCACCAACGGGCATTCTGGCTGAACAGCATTACCGCAACCTGTCACGATTGTTTGGTGATTTGCCGGGCGGCGATGCGATCAATATCAAACTGCTGACGGGCGCAACTTCGGCTCAGGAGCGTGCTGATATTCTATGGGGATTAGGCGACGGCACGATTCAGATCGTCGTGGGGACACATGCCCTGATTCAAGATGATGTGAACTTCAATCGGCTGGGCATGGCCGTGATCGATGAGCAGCACCGTTTTGGCGTTGAGCAGCGCGGACGACTGCGCGGCAAGGGCACGAATCCGCATGTGCTGGTGATGACCGCCACGCCGATTCCGCGCACGCTGGCACTCACGATGTATGCCGATCTCGACCTGACAATCATCGACGAGATGCCGCCCGGACGCACGCCGATTGATACACGGCTGTTGTTTGCCAAAGAGCGCGAACGTGCTTACAGCTTCATTCGTTCGCAGCTTGAAAAAGGCCGACAGGCGTTCATCGTCTTTCCGCTAGTCGAGGCGTCGGAAAGCGAAGCGATGGCCGAAGTGCGCTCCGCCGTTGAGGAGTACGAACGCTTGCAGCGCGATATTTTCCCGCATTTCCAGTTGGGACTGCTGCATGGCCGTATGTCGCCCGCCGAAAAGGACGCGGTCATGGCCGATTTCAGCGCGAACCGAACGCAAGTCCTGATCTCAACATCAGTTGTTGAAGTTGGGATCGATGTGCCGAATGCGTCTGTGATGATGATCGAAGGCGCAAATCGGTTTGGCTTGGCGCAGTTGCACCAGTTTCGAGGGCGTGTCGGGCGCGGCCAGCACGCCTCGTACTGCCTGCTCATTGCCGACGCCAGCGATGATCCCGATAATCCGCGCCTTAAGGCGATGGAAGAAACGACGGACGGTTTCAAGCTGGCTGAGGTAGACTGGCAGTTGCGCGGCGCGGGCGAACTGCTCGGCACGCGGCAAAGTGGCGGCACGGCCAAGATGGGCGAATATATGACGCCGCGCATGGTGGAGATGGCACAACAGGAAGCGCGCGCGCTGTACGAGGAAGACCCGCTGCTTCAATCCGAGGAACATCAATTGCTGCGTCAACGGCTGGCGATGCTGTACGGTGAAGAGTCCGGTGCGGAGGTCAGCTAAACTATGTACTATAGCATAGTGTATGTTACACTAAGTATTCACTTCACAAAATATACATCAGACCGATGTTTTAATCCGGATAGGGGAACCGTCGATGCAAGCATCAGAGACACGTCTACAACCAATCATTGAAGGCACAAAACAGTACGTTGTTCCTCTATTTCAGCGCGCCTATAGTTGGAAAAAAGAGCAATGGGAGATTTTATGGACCGACCTCCTATTTTTACTTGAAAACTCAGAACCAGAGAGTCATTTTATCGGATCAATTGTCACCATGCAGACGGTTTCTGTACCAGAGGGGGTGACTAAATATTTATTGATTGATGGACAACAACGACTGACCACGATAATAATATTATTAACCGCAATGCGTGATAAAGCGGCTACAATGCCAGAAAATGTTATTTTGGCTAAAAAGATCGAGCAGACGATGCTGGTAAATCCTTTCGCGGAAGAAATGGATTTTTACAAGTTAATGCCGACCCAAGTTGATCGTGCTGATTTTATTGAAATGGTAGGAAGTGGCAATGGGACGACACAAATTGCTGCTGAAACAAAGTTAGGGGAATGCTACGATTTCTTCCGACGTAAACTGTTGCAGATGCAATATACATTAAACGATCTGTTTAGCGTACTTCTTAAACGATTGTCTGTAGTTAGCATCGTCTTGGGTAAGGACGATAACGCGCATATTATTTTTGAAAGTTTGAATGCAAAAGGGCGTCCGCTTACTCAAGCGGATTTGATCCGCAATTATTTCTTTATGCGTATACACGTAAATGAACAAGAGGCCATCCACGAACGCCTTTGGCAACCTATGGAGCATCAACTAAACGGCAATCTCACTGAGTTCATTCGCCATTTTTTGATGCGAACAGGGGGGATCATCAAAGAAGACTCGGTTTACTTCGTTTTGAAAGAACGTTATAAAGACTATGATGCCGTCACATCTCTCCAAGAAATAAATACATTCGCAAGTTATTATTATCGCTTAATAGATCCTGAGCAGGAGCCACGTCCCTTGATTCGTGCCGCTTTGGCTCGTCTAAAACGGTTGACTCTTACCACAGGTTATCCATTTTTGCTAAATTGTTATGAGGATTATGCAAATAAACGTCTCTCCGAGACTGAATTCATCCAAATACTAACTGACTTAGAAACGTTTATAATTCGCCGCTTTGTCTGTGGCTTTCCCACAAGCGCGCTTAACAAGATTTTTCCGCCATTGTATCGTTTGGCGAAAGACAAAAATCCCAACAACCTTGTTGCAGGTTTACGGGAGCAATTGACAACAGGACGGCAAACACCTAAAGATTCAGAGTTTCGAGCGCGCTTAATTACAACATCGTTATACGGTGCAGGACAACGTATACCCAACACGCGCCTTATTCTGGAATCATTAGAGGCTTATTATGGGCATCGCGAACAGGCAAGTTTTGATAACTTAACAATTGAACATATAATGCCCCAAACACCCACTGATTGGTGGGAAAATCATTTGGGAAGTGAACATGCTACCGTTCACGAAACGTATTTAGATACACTCGGTAATTTGACATTGACGGCGTATAACGGTCAAGCATCGAACAGGCCATATCCTGAAAAACGCGCGATCTATCGCGCGAGTCATTTAGAATTAAACCGATATTTTGATGAGATTGATGAATGGAATGGAGCGACTATTCAACGCCGTGCTGAGGTGCTTGCTGATTGCGCGTTGACGATCTGGCCGTATTTTGGGTATGACCATGATGCTGATGAATCGCTTAACGCGCAGAATGTAACAGGTAAAAGACCTGTTGCTGTATACATTATGAGGGAACGGCTGGAGACACCTACTTGGCGTGAAGTGGCGATCCGAACACTTGATACCCTGTTTGAGTTAGAGCCGTACCAATTTAAGGAGTTTGTAGGAAATGGACGTGTATCAATTCATCCAGACCCTCACCGCTTGGATACCCCACATTTACTGAAGAGTGGCTTTTATTTGAATTTGAAGATAAATGCATCGCAGGTTTACCGCTTGTGTGAAAGTGCAGTGGCCGACCTAAATCTTGATACCAGTGATTGGCGTGTTGAGTGCGAATAGAAAACGTTAACGAGTTCAATCAAAATTTTAGGTGTTACGCACTTGAAGTCATTTTGCGGAGAAAAACTACGTTTTCAAGACAATCATTCTCTCCTCAACTGCGTAACGTCTAATTTATCAAGGTTTGAGAAAATGGTGTTCTTGGCAACAATTCCAACATATTGCCGAAAAACGCCCAAATGTTTTGACATCTAGAAGCTGTGTGCTTACAATAGCCGCATCTCGCCCTGATGTATCAGACATCAATCGAAGCCTCTAAGATGTGTTATGGTTGAAGCCGCGCTCGGTACGGAAATCCAGGAGCCAGTTCGCACCCCGATCCGGGTGTCATCGAATGCGCTCAAGAGCATGATTAGCTTCGTCGTGATTCTGCTCATTATCGCTATCGTCTGGGAAGGTATCAAGCTCGCTGCCAGTTTGAACAATTATGAAACGATCCGGGCGACAGACTACAACTTGCCGCACCTGTGGGATATTTTCGGATCGTTTTTGCAACCCGCACAACGTAACGGCCCGCTGCTTAGCGAAATTCTAGTCAAGGCGGCGTTGTTCACCTGGGGTGAAGCGGCTTTCGGCTTCACGTTGGGCAGCCTGTTTGGATTCGTGCTGGCCGTGATCTTCGCACAATCGCGGTTGTTGGAACGCGGCATGATGCCGTTCGTGGTGGCTTCGCAGACCGTGCCAATTCTGGCCGTCGCGCCGATGATCGTCATCGGATTGAGCAATCTGGGTACGCCGCGCTGGATGTCTGTGTCGTTGATCGCGGCCTATCTGTCATTTTTTCCGGTGACGATCAACACCTTACGCGGGTTAACTTCGATACCTACTACTGCACTGGAATTGATGGAAAGCTACGCCGCCACTCGCCGCCAGATTTTGTGGAAACTGCGCGTACCTCATGCGCTGCCCTATATCTTCACGGCGCTCAAGATCAGTGCGACAGCCAGCGTCGTTGGCGCGATCATCGGTGAACTACCGTCAAGCATCGCGGATGGGCTTGGCGGCAGCATCTTGAACTTCAACCAATACTACAACTCTGCGCCGCCGCGCCTATGGGCAACCAACATCGTGGCGGCACTGGTGGGCATTCTGTTCTTCGCGGGAGTTAGCATTGCCGAACGTATCATCGTTCGCTGGACTCCAACGGATCGTTCACAGGCATAAGTAATCATGACCAATAACCAGCAAGCCGTGCCGATTGTCTCGATACACGGCGTCAACAAACGTTTTAAGGCACAGGGCGGGCAAGCAGTGATCGCCCTACAAGATGTGAGTCTGGACATTTACGCGGGCGAATTTATCTCACTGATCGGGCCGTCGGGGTGTGGCAAATCGACGCTGTTGCGAATCGTCGGTGATCTGTTGCAGCCGACAACGGGCGAAGTCACGGTGAACGGCAAGCCTGCCCACAAAGCGCGCCTTGACCGTGATTACGGCATGGTCTTTCAGGCGGCGGTGTTGTACGACTGGCGCACCGTGATTCGCAATGTGCAGCTTCCGCTGGAGGTGATGAATTACGCGCCGAATATGCGTGAAAGCCGCGCCCGCGAAATGTTGAATTTAGTCGAACTGAGCGACTTTGCCGATCACTATCCCTGGCAGCTTTCGGGTGGGATGCAGCAGCGTGTCGCCATCGCGCGGGCGCTGGCCTTTGAACCGGCGCTGCTGTTGATGGATGAGCCATTCGGCGCGCTGGACGAAATGACCCGTGACCGCATGAATAACGAACTGCTCGATATTTGGGCGAAGACGCAAAAAACGGTCATCTTCGTAACGCATAGCATTCAGGAAGCGGTCTATTTATCTTCACGAGTAGTAGTCATGTCGCCGCGTCCGGGGCGCATTAGCCAGATCATCCCGATTGATCTACCACAGCCGCGCGGCCCCGAAATACGGGATTCGGAACAGTTTTTCCGTTTGGTGACGCGCGTTCGTGAAGGCTTGCGGGGGACGGAATGATGGCGATCAGTCAACCTCACCCCCCAACCCCCTCTCCGTTTACAGAGAGGGGGAGTCTGGCCGATGCCGGGCTGGATGTTGAGCCGACGACGCAAGGCCATGCCCGCGACGTGACCGCCCTGCTGTCCATGATCCTGATCGTGATTTTGTATCATGTGCAGGATGAATTTTTGCGTGAAGGCAGCCAGATCGGGTTAGCCTTTCGGAATGTGGCACTGCGTCGCTTGTTGGCGGTGCTGCTGGCGATCATGGGTGTATCGTTGATCGTCGCCAACCAGCGCGAAACAACCAAAGATGCGCCGCGCTGGATACGTGCCGTGAATATCGTGGCCGCGCTGTTTCTAATCGCATTTGTGATTAGCGCGGCGGATTATGTGACCTTTGGGGCAAGCCTCTTATCGACCTCAAACGGCGCAGGAGGCGCGATCCTTGAATATGCCGCCTTGATTGCGGTCGTCATTTTGGCTGCGCCCTGGCAGCGCCGCCCTCTGTATCGCAAGACTGCCGTGCAGACTATCCCGGCGATTTTGATTGTGGTGGGTGTTCTCCTCTTTTGGGAACTGATCGTTGGCGCGTTCGACATCAAGCAGTTTTTGTTGCCGCGCCCCTCAATCATCGCGGGTGCATTCTCGAATACCTTTCCGAAGCTGATCTCGTCGGGGTGGTTCACCTTTCAGAACGCGATCTGGGGCTATCTAATCGGCTGCGGCGCGGGTGTTTTGGTCGGGTTAGTCTCTGCT
>JBBSEU010000018.1:0-34910 GCA_038239365.1 Aggregatilineales bacterium | reverse complement strand
CAGGCCGTCAATGCCCATCAGTTCGGCAGGCCAGATGATCGTGTGAAACTCGATATTGTCCTTGCCGATGAAGTTGTAGATACGTGCGTCGGGGTTGTACCACCACTTTTTCCAGGCGTCTGGTTGCCCGATGTTTTTTGCCCACTCGACGCTGGCCGAAAAATAACCGATCACCGCCTCGAACCAGACGTACATCCGCTTGCTTTCCCAACCCTCAAGCGGCAGCGGGATACCCCAGTCAATATCGCGCGTGATCGGGCGACCATTCAGGTGTTCGACCTTGTTTTGGGAAACAGGCAGCACGTTTGGCCGCCAGAAATCCGTCTTTGTCGCCAGATAGTTTTGCAAACGTTCGATGAAGGCAGGTAAATCGAGAAAGTAGTGTTCCGCTTCACGCACTACGGGCGTGCTGCCATCGATCTTGCTGCGCGGGTTGATCAGGTCAATCGCGTCCAGCAGATTGCCGCAGTTGTCGCATTGATCGCCACGTGCGTTTGCATAACCGCAAATTGGGCACGTCCCCTCGACAAAGCGATCCGGCAAAAAGCGTTGTGCCGTTTCGCTATAGAGCAACCGTTGGGTACTTTTGTACAGGTATTCGTCGTTGAGTAATTTCAGGAAAATATCCTGAGAGACTTTGTAGTGATTTTCGGTATCGGTATGCGTGAATAGATCGTAGCTGATGCCGAGCGCCTTTTGTGCTTCCAAAAAGCGTGCGTGGTACTGTTCAAACAGTACGCGAGGCGTAATACCGCGCTTATCCGATTCGACGAGGATCGGCGTGCCGTGTGAATCTGAGCCGCTCACCATCAGGACGTGATCGCCCTTGAGGCGGTGGTAGCGCGCAAAAATATCAGCGGGCAGGTAAGCACCCGCGATGTGTCCGATGTGCAGGTCGCCGTTGGCATACGGCCACGCAACCGAAACGTGAATATAATCTGCCATGTGTGGTAATCATCCTTCCGCAAGCAAGCCGCGATTGTAACCGAACGATACGGGAAAATAAAAACCGCCGGGGTTTCCGACGGTTTTGGGTGCTGTGTTACAGGTGAACGGAGCGGCTCAGTGATGAGGCGCGCACGGCCATCGCCGGGATGTTTTCCCCGACCACAGCAAGCGACGCATCATAAAGCCATTCTGAATGTTCATAGTTTGAATTATACAGGTTAAGCGTGCCAAATTCAATGCTGTTTTATCGGCTATTGACGGGAGAGCAGCAGCGCGCCTGCGACAGTGCCGACGATTGCCAGGAAGAACAATAGCCGCGTCCCATTCTCAATGGTTATCGCGGCATTGGGACGGTTGCCTACTCGCAGGCGTTCGACGCTTAGTACTGCCACAATACACAGCAGGCTAAGCGCAAAAAAGATGTAAAACATATACTCTACGGCAATTGTGTAGCCAACACCGCCAAGCTGTGTATTGATCGATGTTAGCAACACCGCGCCAGACAACGCGCCAGTGACGGCGACTGAGACTTTTTCCTTCACTAGCGCCGCCGGAAAGAATAACGACGCAAACATGATCAACGCCAGCAGCAGCAGCGGTAGAAGCGTCTTGATCACCGTTGACAATGCGCGCCGCTGAATATCGACGGTGACAAGGAAACCCGACAATTCGCGCTGGCTCTCCGCGCCAATCCGCGACGGATCGCCCAGTGGCGAGTCGGTAACAAGATTTTCACGGCGGGAGCGCGTATCCAGCGGGTCCCATTGCGTCAGGTTGCGGAAGGCGATGGGCGACGCAATCGACAGCAGTTCAGTTGAGGCTGCACCTGTTGGCTTTCCGGTTGTGCGCTTGTCCAGCACGTACACAATGCGTTCCATCGGCGCACGGGCATTTGCCATCGAAATGGTCAGCGTTTGGCGGTCAAATGGATAGCGGTGCAAGTCGAAATCGTTGCGGAACTCGCCCTGAACACGCCATAGCCAATAACGTGTGCCATCCGGCTGTTCACGCTGTTCGGCGGGCTTTGTGCGATCAAAACTGCCGCTGACCATATTCGGAAAAATCAATTCGGTGGGATCGGCAGAGTCTGCACCAGCATCCTTAACCGAACGCAGCCAAATATAAAAATCGGCGTTGAAGCTGGAGCGCGACTGCCCGATGCTGCCCCAATACGCGCACCATGTAGTTGGCAAGCGTTTCACCCTGATCGCTGTTTTTGAAGACGATCCGAAAGGTGGTTTCGTTTTGCGTGATCAAGTCCGAGGTGGTAGTGGCCGGCAGCGAAACCAGATTCGCAGCGGCATAAGCTGGCCCGGCGGCCAGCGACGAGGTGCTGAAACTGGGACCTATAACGAGTTGTGCAGGGCTGGCCGCAATTTGAGTCGCAATCTTGGCGGCTTCGTCGTCTTTGCTCTTATCATCATAGGTTTTCAGAACAATACGCGGTCCATCTGCGATAGCATTGGCTTCTTCGAGGGCGAGCTGGATTCCTTCGAGCGTCGGTTGACCAAAGGAAACGCCATCGCCAGTCAGCGACAGCGCGGCGGCAATCTCAATACTTTGCGACGCTTGACCAAAGGCGGGAACCACTGCCGCCAGGAGCAGGCTAATACTCAAGGCAAATGCTAACAAATGTTGAACGACATGTAATAAATGGGCAGGACGACGGAGCATGGAGCAATATCCTTCCGATGTAAGGTTAGTTTAGAACATTATTCTGACGAGCCGCCGTTAAATCAGTGTTAAAATATATTCGAACGGATTCATGTATTTCACTATAACCTGCCTGGTAGATTTCACAATCCGCATGACCAATTTGCGCCGACTCTTTATCCTAATCGTTTTGATGTTCCTGACAACCTGCCAGGGATCAGCGGCACTCCCCAGGTTTGATCGTGAACAACTTGGCCGTTCGTGCGGTGAAGTCGATGCGGCCTGGGCAACCAGCGATTGGCCGCGCGTGATCAAGGTACTCGAAAGTGTGCGGCAAAACGGGGCGCGCTGCGGCGACCAGGACCCGGCGCTGGTGCTGTACCCGGCTTATTACAATTATGGTGCGGCGCTCGACGCCAAAGGCGACACGGTCAGCGCGATTGATGCCTATCGCCGCGCGCTGACCTACAACCCGACGGGTCAGGAAGCGGCTCTGGCACTCAAGAAGCGCGGCGCATTCACCCCGGAACCGCCCTCGATTTGCTCTGACGAACGCATCAAACACGCTTTGGCCGCGATCCCGGCCTATTCACCACACGGCGCGGGTGGTTATGTGACGATTGCGGGTTCGCGTTTTGTGCTGGACGGCTCAACGTTTGCGGTGCGAGGCGTCAATTATTACCCGGCACGCGCGCCCTGGCGACGTTTCCTGACGGACTCATCAGCGGACACAATGGCGCGCGAACTCGATCTGATCAAAGGCGCGGGCTTCAACACGATCCGCGTGTTTGTGTGGTACGAGGCATTGTTCGATTGCCCCGGCAGCGGCGCGATCCCACACTTGGATGCGCTTGCCCGACTTGATTCAGTGATCCAGTTGGCGGCGGAGCGCGGTTTGCACGTGTTGATCACGCTCAATGATCTAGCCGATCTGATCTTTCACCCACTGTACAGCGAACCAAACCTCAATGCCGCTCAAACCGCCTTTCTGGTGGCGCGCTATCGTGATGAACCGGCGCTTCTAGCCTGGGATGTTCGCAACGAAAGCGACGTGGATATTGCACGCGGGGCGGCGTCGCTGCGAACGGTAATGGACTGGTTGGGGCGAACCGTTTCCGATGTGCGCGCAATTGATACGCATCATCTGATCACGGCAGGATGGAATCAAGATTCGGGTTTGACAATCCCGTATGTGGATTTTGTCAGCTTTCATTTCTGGGGACAACCCGACGCGCTGCACAATCGGGTTACTGTCCTGCGCGCCGCCACAACGAAACCGATTCTGCTTGAAGAAGTCGGCTACAGTACCCGCTCGACGGGCGAGGCCGCGCAGGTCGACTTACTGCGCGGCGCACTGGATGCAGCGGACTCGAATGGGTTGGCCGGGTGGCTGATCTGGTCAGCCTTCGACTATACGCCCGACGTGACGTGCATTCCGCCCGCCTGCCCCGGTCAGGATAACACAGAGCATCATTTCGGGTTGTGGCGGGCAGATTATTCGCCAAAGCCTGCTTTACAAATGTTGCAGGCGCGTCATGAACACTAGTCTTTTTCTACCGGAAACTGAATCTCCATAACACCATTCGGATTATCTTTGCCGGGTGTTTGCAAGTACAGTTCGCGGCTTGGCCCTGTCACCCGGTAGCCGTTCGATTCAATCCATTGGCCGAGTGCCACATAAACCTGTGTCACGGCGTCAAAGGCATCGTAGCTGCCCTGATACAGCGCACTGGCAACCGTCACAGCAGGCAGTTGGCGGATAGCCGCACGTCCTACACTTGCCTGATCGGGACTATCGGTTTGCAAGACCATTGCCATTTCAACATCAATGCCTTGTGGTGTTGAGTCGTGATACAGCGCCAGCCCCATACCGTTCGATTGGATGCCTGTTTTGGCAAGCAGATCGCACACATCGTCATTCAACGCAATGCAGCGTTCACGCATCTGCTCTTTTTTCGGCACAATTTCCCGTGCCGCCGCGATCTTGATGGATTCTACCTGTTTGATCATCACTTCCACGTCGCTCATTTGTCCCTCTTTTTCAATTTGCTGTAAACGTGTCTCGATTCGCCTCAACCGCTCCTGGGCATGGACAACCTGCTCTGAAAGTTCGGCCTGTCGCAGCCGAAGCATTCCGCGTAACTGCTCTGGCGGCAAGTCATCATCCAGAATTTGGCCGATCTGTTCCAGCGAAAAACCCAAATCTTTGAGTGCCAGAATGCGATTAAGCCGGGGTAACTGCTCAAATGAGTAAAAACGATAGCCGGTGAAGGGGTCTACTTGAAGTGGTTTGAGCAAGCCTACCGCATCGTAGTAGTGCAGCGTCTTCACCGACACCCGACTGAGTTTTGAAAAATCACCGATCTTGAACATGTTCACCTGCGCGCATGAGCCACACTTTACGGCCTCCCGCCAGAGGAGAGTCAAGGGCGACCCCGAAAAATTTACAAAATCTTGACAAAACCACGATTTAACATTTGTATAATGACGGCCTTTAGCAGGAGATTATAAATTGCCCCTGGGTCGAAAGATTATTCCCACGCCGATCACGGCGGGCTTAACGGTTCAGCAGCTAGTCGATAATTACCTGTCGGCCTACAACGCGGCGCGCTTGCGTGAGGCGTGCCACATTTACGCGCATCGCATCCTTGAGCATGACACGACTACCGTTGGTCTGACGATCAGCGGCGCGATGACACCCGCCGGACTGGGCTATTCGACGGTTGTCCCTCTCATTGAGGCCGGGCTGGTCGATTGGATCGTGAGTACGGGCGCGAACCTGTATCACGACATTCATTATTCACTCGGCTATGAGTTGTTCGGCATTTCGCCGTTGGTGGATGATGTTGAACTGCGCGAACAGAAGATCATCCGCATCTACGATATTGTGTTCGATCAATCGGTGCTGCTCGAGTCGGATGCGTTTTTGCGGCGAGTCATGGTTGCGCCGGAGTTTCAGAGCAAGATGGGCACGGCGGAAATGCACCACCTGTTGGGCAAATATGTGCGCGCCGCCGAAGACGAACTCGGTGCCAAGTACCGTTCGATTCTGAGTAGCGCCTATGCGTGCGGCGTACCAATTTACACGTCAAGTCCCGGCGACAGTACGCTTGGCATGAATGTTGCGGCTCTGGCACTGGCGGGCAACAAACTGGAACTGGACGTTGAGCGCGATGTCAATGAATCGACGGCCATTGTTCATGATTGCAAGTCGAATGGAGCGTTGAGTGCTGTCGTTATTTTTGGTGGTGGCAGCCCCAAAAACTTCGCGCTGCAAACCGAACCACAAATGCAGGAAATCTTGAATATTCCTGAAAAGGGTCACGATTTCTTCATCCAGATCACCGATGCGCGCCCCGACACTGGCGGGCTATCCGGCGCGACTCCTTCCGAGGCCGTGACCTGGGGCAAGATCGATCCCGATCAACTGCCGGATACGGTTGTGTGCTACTGTGACTCGACGATTGCCTGGCCGATCATGGCCTCGTATGCGCTCAGTGCCGGACGAAAGCGCCCACTCAAGCGCCTGTATGATCGGCGTGATGCGATTTTGGACGGCCTGAAGCGCGCCTTTGAAGCTAACCGCGAAGTGCCACCCGATGAGTCTTTCACGGTTGAGCGGACGCGGCATTGAGTGTTTTTCATCACCCTGAACGCTTTTTGGGACTGGACGACGCATCAAGTTCCGCTGAAAACAGCGCGGCCTGGGTGCTGCCGCTGCCGATGGAGATCACAACCAGCTATATCGGCGGTACGGCGCTTGGCCCCAGCGCAATCATCGAAGCCTCGAATCAGGTGGAACTGTACGATTTTGATTATGATGCCGAAGTCGCCTCGATCTATGGCATTCATACCCTGCCTATGCTGCACCCGACGCTGAAATCGCCACAGGCTGCCGTCGAGTCGATCACAGAGGCGGTAGCCGCGCTGCCCATTTTGCATAAACTGCTCGTCACACTGGGCGGCGAACACACCCTGACACCGGGAGTCGTCGCGGCGTTTGCGCCCCATTATCCCGATCTGATCATGGTGCAGATCGATGCTCATGCTGATCTGCGCGATGAATACGAGGGGACACCGTACAGTCATGCGTGCGCGGCGCGTCGAGTGCTGCCCTATGCGTCAGTGATTCAGTTCGGGATTCGTTCGGCCTGCGAGGAAGAATACCGTTTCGCGCAAAGCTCAGACCGAGTCGAGATCATCCGCGCGGATGTGATGCACGCGGATCGAGAACGGCATTATTTGGAACGGGCGCGGGCGGCAGTGGCAGGCCGTCCCGTCTATCTGAGCATTGACGTAGACGGGCTTGATCCGTCCGTGATCCGCGCGACAGGCACGCCCGAACCGGGTGGAATCGGTTGGTATGATTGCCTGGAGTTGATTAAAGTCGTGGCCGAAAGCGGACGAATTGTGGCGATTGATTGCGTCGAACTGGCACCCACCCAGGGCGAACAGGCGTCGGCGTTCGCGGCGGCCAAACTGGTGTATAAGGTAATTAGTCGGGTGATGCACACACGCGGATTAATTTGATAGGGAGTCAGCCGAGATTGCCCGCCAGATGGAGTGCCAGGAGCGTCAACTGCCACATGCCGTGCGGGATAGCGGCGGTCTCGATGTACTCATCCAGCCGATGGGCGTTGCTGCCGTGTGTGATGCCAATCGTCACGGCGGGAAGTCCATGCGCCAGTGGCAGATTGGCGTCGGTGCTGCCCGTCCGAAAAACAGGTTGCGTGCCAATCGCTTCGAGCGTCTGGCGGGCGGCCTGTACCAGCGGGTGCGTGGCAGGGATCGATCCGGCAGGGCGATCCCCCACCACCTCGACTTTGAAATCAATATCGGGTTCTCGACAAGCGTCCAAGCGGCGCAGCACTTCTTTTTCGAGTGCGGCCAGCGTATCCGGGTTTTCGGAGCGCAAGTCGAGCGTTAAGGAAGCATCGGTTGCAATCGAGTTGACCGACTGACCACCTTCGATCAAACCAATGTTGTAGGTAGTACGTGGCGCGGTTGGTGGCTGAATCGTCGTGATTTGTGCGCCGAAGCGCATCAGGGCATGAATGGCACTCGGTTGACCGAAGTGCAGCCAGCTATGGCCGCCGGGCGCGTGAGCGGCGATCCGCAAGCGGCGAACCGCAATTCCGGCGTGGTAAATTTGCCCATAGGCCATGCCTTCGATCACGATGCACTCACTGACTCGCTTGCCGAGCTTTTCCACGACGGCACGCATCCCACCCAGATCGCCTAACCCCTCTTCGCGCGTATTGGCAACAAACCATACATCACGCTTCAAAGGCTGATCACGCAGCAGCCGAATCAGGCCGAGCAGTGCCCCCACGCCCAGGCTGTTGTCGCCAATACCGGGGCCAATGATCCGGCCATTTTGCCGATGGATCGTTAAATTGGTTCCTTCGGGAAATACGGTATCGGTGTGGGCGGTAATCAACAATGCGGGCAGCGTTGAGTCCGTACCGGGCAGGCGGCCATAAACATTGAACAATGCGTCCTGATCAACGTCGTGTAATCCGGCGAACTGCTGACAGACATGAGTCGCGCGGCGGCTCTCATCGAAAGTTGGCGCGGGAATCTGCTGAATGCTGATCGAGTCGTTGAGGATCGTATCCGTCTGGTTGATGATACGCTGCTGTAGCGCCATGCCACGCGGGCTATCGGCAAAAGAGGCGATGAGGTTCAAGCGGGCGCTCCGTTCGGGCAGTGGGTACAAAAAAGACAGCCAACACCGCATCATATCGGTTGGCTATCCTGAACTGTACCACAGATTAGGGCTACGTGACCGCCAAATGATCGGACGGGGTTAGCTCTTGGTCGTGTCCAACGTGGCGAGGCGCTTCATCAGGCGGCTTTTGCGGCGTGAAGCATTGTTCTTGTGCAGAATGCCTTTGCTGGCAGCCTTGTCCAGTTTGCGAATGGCGTCAACAACATCAACGCGAACCGCGTTCACATCGCCGCCCGTCTGAATGCTGGCGCGTGCTTTCTTGATCGCGGTACGGGTGCTGTTGACGACGAGACGGTTACGCAGGCGTCGGCGCTCCGAAGTACGGATACGCTTGAGCGCAGATTTATGATTTGCCAAGGCTCAATTCCTCTTTCAAAACGGTCTATGTAGCGTGAGCATTTTAGCAGTCCGCGCGGTCTTTGTCCAGAGCGGGATCAGGTTATCAGGAGCGCCAACGCCTGATCGTCCGTTGTTTGGGTTTGGAACGCACCTCAGAATTGCGTTATGCTTGTAGCATCTGTCAAAAGCGTATTGCAAATCAGGAAAATTGAGTAATGGCCGATCAGAAAATTCAAGTGTTCAAGCCTTCGCACGGTGAAGAAGAAGTTGAAGCCGTTGCCGAGGTGATTCGCTCCGGGTGGTGGGGGCAAGGCCCCAAAACTGCCGAATTCGAGAAAAATTTTGCGGAGTTTGTCGGTGCCAAGCACGCCGTATCGGTCAACTCGGCCACCGCCGCGCTGCATCTTTCGCTGATGCTGCTGGATGTGAAAGATGCTGAAGTCATTTCGACAAGCATGACGTTTGTCTCGACTAACCACGCAATTCTGTACAACGGCGGTATTCCCGTCTTTGCCGATATTGACCCGGAAACGTTGTGCATCGATCCAGACGATATCGAACGCAAGATCACCCCCCGCACAAAGGCGATCATGGCGGTTCACTTTGGCGGCCACCCGGCAGATTTGGATCGCATCCACGCCATTGCCGCCAAGCGCAACCTGACGGTCATTGAAGATGCGGCGCACGCGGCGGGTGCCAAACACGGCGAAAAGATGATCGGCAGTATCGCGCCGCTGACCTGCTTTAGCTTTCACCCGGTTAAGAACCTGGCAACGGGTGACGGCGGTATGATCACGCTGGAAAATGACGAGTGGGACAAGCGGCTGCGGAAACTGCGCTGGGTAGGCATCAGCAAAGATACGTGGAGTCGGAACGACTCCAGCGATGTGAGCCAATATAGCTGGTACTACAACGTTGAGGAACTTGGCTATAAGTATCACATGAACGACATCATGGCCGCGATTGCGCTGGTGCAGTTGAAGCGGCTGCCCGAAACGAACGGGCGTCGCCGCGCCATCTGCGAAATGTACGATCAAGGGTTGGCTGGACTCGATTGGCTGCAACTGCCGATCACACGCCCCTATGCGTACAGTTCGCGGCATAACTACGTCGTGCGGTTGCAAGGGCGCGATGACCTGATGGATTATCTGCGTACAAAGGGAATCGCTACCGGGATGCACTATATTCCGAACCATTTGTACGATATGTATAAACCCTACGTCAAAGCGCCATTAACCGTCACCGAACGCGAATGGGTCAAAATGGTGACGCTGCCGGTTTATCCAGACCTGACCGACAGCCAGGTCAACTTCATCATCGAGTCGATTCGGGAATATCCTGAAAAGCACTTGACGCACGAAAAAATTGGCGCAGCAAGCAGCTAACCTCAAATGTGTTATCAGGCGTAGTCAGCGATAGAGATTACGCCTAATAAATTTTGCCAGAAATCATTGCAAGATATAGTATTTTACTGCAATAATTCAAATGTTAATTTCCAAGGCGCACTGATATTATCCGGTGTGAGATAAAATTTGCAACCTTTCGAGTCAAGCAACAACTCACGCCCAGTATCTGCTTCACCTGAACTTACATTATAGATGTAAGTACCATCAAATCCGCAATCACCTTCCTTGACCTTTACATTTCCAATAAAATATCCTTTAGTGGTCAGCGTCACCTTGTAAGTTCCTGAGTCTAGCGTGATTGGTCCTACAATCTTGGCAACTTGTGTTCCTTTAAATAGTAAACCCCTACAAGCTGCACGTGCTGCATTTATTGCATCTTCTAAATTCAGTAATGCATCTAAGTCCTTGTCTGCATTTCCAGATGGTTTTAGTGCAGCGGCTTGTTTAATTACATCCGTAACTTTGCAATCAGAATTTGGTGTGGGCGAGGGAGTCTGAGCAGCAACCGGTGTAGCTGTAAATGTGAGTATGACTACTATAGAGATAAGTAATAGACGGTGCATCGATAGCTCCTTTGTAAAGAACAAACACTATTCTTGTTATTCTAAAGGGGATTTGTTGAATTTGCCATTTTTGATAGCAGACATTGACCTTTAATGGTTGATAATACGGGCGGAAATGTTAAAGAACCTGACACACACCATCCCTAAAAATATTTGCTAAACCGAACTGGCACTCCGTGAACGTAGGCGATGTACTCATTACCCGAAATAGGAGGGGTTATCGAATGACAATGGAGTACATACATTGCCATCCGATAACCTCTGAGACACATTAATTATTTAGAGCGCGTGGTGATCCATCCCTGATAATCTTGCTCGATATGATCCGGCCACTTTTCAACGTCGATTTCGCCCGGTGTATAGCGTTTTTCATTCAAGCGTAGTTTGCCAAAGGTATCGCGCAAATTAATGTACTCTCCGGTTTCGACGATGCGCTGTACGAGGTGTGGCGGGATGAACGTTACACCAGTTGGCGTACCCAGCACAATATCGCCGGGCATGACGGTTGCCTCACCGATCCGAATCGGGATGTTCACCCCTGCCAGCGTCGTATTGCGAATCGGCGTCGGGTCAACACCCCGCACAAAAAACGCAACATCGGTCAGTTCCATCAAGCCCTGATAGTCCCGAATGCCGCCGTTGATCACTGCGCCAGCCTGTGTGCGGGCGCGAACTGATGTCCCCAGATTATCGCCGACAAACGTCCCTTCCTTGACCTTGCCAAACAGATCGACCACCAACACATCATTCGGTTGCAAAGTGTCGATGACCCATGAGTTTTGCCCACCAATGCGGCCTTCACCGACGCCCGTTTCCTGCACCAGATCGTGCAGATCGGGGCGGTAGGGCAGCATTTGCGCGGTCACGGCACGGCCTACCAGAATACGTTCGGGATGGGTGCGGAACCAGTTCCCGTCAAACTGGAACAAGTATTTTTCTTTATCGAGGATGCTCCATACTTCCTCACTGGTAATGGCTTTTAAGCGTTCCAGGATCGAATCCGGGACGTGTGGCCGCCCATCGGGTAGACGATCTGCACCCCACTGGCGCGTCAGTTCGGCAACATTTTCAGGTGAATTAAACAGCTTCAAAATCGCCCCTCATTTTCTGGAAAAGAGTAAATCTGCATATCCGAATCGCAGCAGCACTCAGTATAATTTATAATTCGCGGAGCGGCACAAAGTCACCTCAGAAAGGCATTGCATGAAAGTTTTAATCACAGGTGGAGCAGGTCATATTGGCAAAGCGACCACCGAGCGGTTTGTTCAGAAGGGTTGGGAAGTGCGCGTTATCGACTTGAAAGTGGGCGAAGCGATGCCCGGCGTCGAATACGTGATCTGCGACCTGTTGAATTACGATGAAATACGCGCCCAGATGCGGGGCTGCCAGTCGGTTGTTCATCTGGCGGCCATCCCCGCGCCGGGTTTGGCAGCAGGTCACGACGTTTTCCAGATCAATGTGGCTGGTACCTTCAATATTTTCGAGGCGGCAGCGGCTGAAGGAATCAAACGCATCGCGCAAGCCAGTTCGATCAATGCGCTGGGTTGCTACTACAACATCTCAGATTTTTCGCCGCAGTATCTACCGATGGATGAAGCACACCCATCACTCACCAACGATCCGTATTCATTCTCCAAAGAACTGGTAGAGGATATTGGCCGCTATTTTTGGCGGCGCGAAGGCATTTCGAGCGTAGCAATGCGTTTCCCTGGTGTCTATAACGCTGATTATCCTAAGACCGAACAATTTCAGCAGCGGCGAGAGGCCAGCTACCGATTGCTTGAAAAACTGACCGCACTTTCCGAAACGGAGCGGCAGACACAGATAGCCGAGGCCAGGCAGCGCATTATTCAGTTACGAATGCAGCGCCCATTGGAGTTTCGTGGAGAAAAGCCGCTGGACTCGGATAGAATCGCCGGGGATAATCCACTAGACAATGCTTATATGTTTGATCGTTTCGTCCTATGGGCGCAGCTTGACGTTCGTGACGCGGCGCAGTCGCTGGAAAAGGGCGTGACGGCTGAGTATGAGGGCGCACACCCGCTGTATATCAATGATCCTGAAAACTATCTGCAAACCGATTCCAAAATGCTGGCCGATTATTTCTTCCCCGAAATCAGCGGCGGATACACTCCGGCTTCGCGTACCGCCGCACTCATCAGCAATGACAAGGCGCGCTCGTTGATCGGTTTTGAGGCGGAATACTCGTTACAAAAAGTTTTAGGGGAGCGAAGTCTAACATGATCAAAATTGCCGAAGTGCTTCCGCCGCAATATTCACCGCTCTGGACGATGGTCAAGCAGTGCGGCGTTGACGACGTGGTGGGCGTGATGGATTTTAGCCGGGGCTTGAACGTAAGTCAGGACGAACTGCCCTGGAGTTATCCGTCACTGCTGCAAATCAAATCCAACTATGAAGAAGGTGGTTTCCGCTTTGAGGTACTCGAAAGCCGCCCGCCGCTGGATAAAACGAAACTGGGCTGGCCGGGACGCGATGAAGAAATCGAGACGGTTTGTGAACTGCTGCGGAACATGGGATCGTTGGGAATCCCGGTCTGGTGTTACGAGTGGATGCCCGTTTTTAACTGGATGCGAACCTCGACCAATATTCCAACACGCGGTGGCGCGCTGGTCACAGGCTATGACCATGCTCAAATGAAGGATGCACCGCTGACTGAGTATGGCGTCGTGACGGAAGAGCAGCTTTGGGACAACCTGAAATATTTCTTGGAACGGGTGCTTCCGGTTGCCGAACAAGCCAATGTCAAACTTGCCATGCACCCGGACGATCCGCCGCTCTCACCGATACGCGGGTTGGGGCGCATCATGCGAAGTATCGAGAACTTCCAAAGACTGCTCGATCTGATCCCAAGTCCGATGAACGGCATTACCTTATGTCAGGGGAATTTCGCGCTGATGACGGATGATTTGCCCGCTGTCATTCGTCAGTTCGGAAAACAGGAGAAAATCTTTTTTGTCCATTTGCGGGACGTGCGCGGGACGCCCGAAAAGTTTGTCGAGACCTTCCACGATGACGGCCAAACCGATCTGTTGGCGTGTATGCGCGCCTACCGTGAAATCGGCTTCGAGGGCGTTTGCCGTCCCGATCATGTGCCAACGATGCAGGGCGATAGCAACGACAATGCGGGCTACTCGTCAATTGGGCGGCTGTTCGCAATCGGTTATCTGAAAGGGCTGCGTCAGGCGGCCTACACCTAAAGTTCGGGGCGTTGGCGTGCAGCTAGATACGTTGCGCCAGCGCCCACCAACAACACGGCGGTTAGGCCGTAGTGCAGCCACGCCGCGCCTTCCGCCAACAATACAAATATCGCAATTGCCGCCACTAACAGCGCAACACTCAATCGGCTGGATCGCATCGTCAGGGCGCGATCACTTTGCTGTAGCGCATCAGGCTGGCGCGAATGGCCGGGAGTTCAAAACCAGTATGCAGCAAACCCTGTCCGTGCCAGGCCGAAACTTCTGGCAATGTTAGCCAAGTCATGCCCAGAATCTCATTCTGATCAACCGTGAAGTCGATGCTGTGCGGACGGGCAAGGTACACATGATGCGCCCGATCCCGGTAAGTGTACATGGCGACAAAGCCGATAATATCCGCAGTCATGGCAAATTCTTCGTACAGTTCGCGGCGTAACGCGTCGCGCAAATCGGCGTCTTTGGTTTCGATGCGTCCGCCGGGCAACCCCCACTTGCCAATGGTTTCCGGTAAATAGTTGTGATGCTGCGCCAGCAGGTAGCGGTTTTCGTGCATGACCACCGCCCGCACTGCCGAGACTCGAACTGTTCCACTCATGCTTATTTGCTCTCTAGCATCTATCCTCTTACCGATCTATACGATAGCCGAGCCGCTGTAGGATTGCTTCGTCAGTTCGCCAGTTTTTAAGGACTTTCACCCAGAGTTCCAGGTAGACTTTCGTGCCGATCAACGTTTCAGCATCTACACGGGCTTCACTGCTGATCTTCTTGAGCATCGCGCCACCCTTACCGATCAGGATGCCTTTTTGCGAGTCGCGTTCGACAAAAATATTCGCGCCGATGTACGTCATCTCGGCACTGCGTTCCTTGAACTCGGTCACTTCCACTGCAACTGAGTGCGGTATTTCCTGCTGTGTATTTAGCAAAACTTTCTCCCGCACAATTTCAGCCACAATATCACGCATCGCCGTATCACTCAACTGATCATCCGGGTAATACTGGGGGCCGGGTGGCAGTGCCGCAATGATGCGTCTGACCAGATCGGGCACGCCGTCGCCCAATGATGCACTAAGCGTAGTCCAATCCGCCTCTGGCGCAAGCGCACGATAGGCCGCAACCGACGATTCGATTCGTTCCGGTTTGAGCAGATCGATCTTATTGAGCGCCATGATCACAGTCGCCCCTGCCCGCGAGTCGCGCAGCAGAGCGGCCACATGCTGATCTTCGGGAGAGGGTGTCTGGCTCAGATCGACCACAAACAGGATCACATCGGCGTCACGCAGCGCATTGAGCGCCACTTCAACCATGAATTCACCGAGTTTGTGGCGCGGCTCGTGAATGCCCGGCGTATCGACAAAGATAATCTGCGTATCGGCTTCGGAGTGAATGCCGAACTGCCGGATGCGCGTTGTTTGCGGTTTGGGGCTGACAATGGCGATCTTCTCACCCAGAATGCGATTCATCAGCGTCGATTTGCCCACATTTGGCCGACCAATTACGGCCACAAAGCCGCTGTGTGCCAGCATGGGTTCATTTGTCATATTCACTTGTTGCGGCGTGTCCTTCATCATTTACAGGAAAAGAGATCGCCGCGTAAATGCACGGCGATCTTAGTTTATATTCGATTAGTGACTATTTTATCATATAAATGAGGGGAGTTCAACGTTGTGGGGGTCAGCCGATCCGGGAGAGCAGCAAACGCACAAGCAGCGCGGCCAGCCAACCGAGTACCAGTGACGCCCCAAAGTCACGATGCAGCCGCGCGGTTCGGCCTTGCAGCGCGTGCAGCGTCATTGGATCGGTGGTGCTGTACGCCAGTTCGATCAGGCGGCGCGCTTCCTGCACTGTGACCAGCGCCACCAATCCTAGCCAGGGGATGCGCCCGGCAGCTACCAGAATGATCAGCGCCGCATAAGCCCCGCCTACCAGAAAAACGTATTCGGCGCGGGCAAAGCGAAGGCCGAATAAGACAGGCAGTGTACGTTTGTTGGCGGCGCGATCCGCTTCCATGTCACGCATGTTGTTGCCGTGCAAAATGGCCGTGACCAGAAACGCCACCGGGATCGAGGCAACCAGCGGCGTGATGACCGTCGTCGCGTCCAACTGCCCGCCCGCGATTACGTAGTACGCGCCCAACACCATGAGCGGCCCAAAGCAGATGAACACGGCAATATCGCCCATGCCGATGTAGGCCAGCGGCACGGGACCCGCTGTATACAGGATCACAACCAGCACACCGATGATCCCGATCCACAGGACGAGTATTCCGCTTTGCGTGACCAGAAACAGGCCGATCAATGACCCCGTCACAATCGTGACGACTGCACCGATCAACACACGGCGCGGCGTCAGTACGGCATCCTTGATGACCATGCCCATCCCGGCCACCTTCTGAGTGTCCGAGCCACGCACATGATCGGCATATTCATTGACCAGATTCGCGCCGATTTGCAGTGCCAGCGCCGCGATCAGGGACAGCACGAATCGAAATAGGTTAAAGACGTTATCACCCAGTGTAATCGCCCCGGCCAACGCAATCGGAACATACGTCGCGGTGAGGCTGCGCGGACGGGCGGCACGATACCAGGCGGTGACTTGTGTTTTCACGGCAGTACTAGCGCCGCTCAATGGGCAGCAGCAGTATAGGCGTCGGCAGCATACTGTTCGTTGCCAACGGCGGACGGGATTGTTACCCCGCCACCCGTTAGATGTTCCAGGCGCTTGCGGGCGCGCTTGAGCAGCCGCTCGATCTCGTTATCACCTGGGATCAGCATATCGGCATCCGTCAGCAGTCGCTCAGCTTGCCGAACGGTGCGCCCTTCGTCCAGCAGCAAACGCCCTAATTGAAAGGCAAAATCGCCGCGCATCGAGTCATTTTTCAACTGATAGGCCAGATGCAATGCCTGACGATAATAGGTGACTGCCCCTTCACGCGCGTTTTGCAATTCGCGGATGTACGCCAGATTGCCTAGTTGAGTCGCTTCATCAAGCCGATCTCCACGTTCGCGTGCCAGATACAGCGCCTGCTCGTGATATTCCTGCGCTTTCGGCCAGTTGCGTGCTTCACCATAGGCACTGCCAAGTGTCCCCAGAATGCGCGCTTCGTAGTCGGTACGGCGCTCCCGTCGGAAGATGGTCAACGCCTGCTCAAGCATCATCGTCGCTTCCTGAGTGCGTCCCGCATCCAGGTAAGCATTGCCGAGTTTGCCCATCAACAGGCCAATTGCCTGCCAGTTCTCACCGCCGCGTGAGGCTTCGACGGCGCGTGAATAGGCTTCAACGGCGCGCGGTGCATCGCCTTCGCCCGTATAAGCATCTCCCAACATTTCCAGGTAACGCGCCTGCGCTTTCTGATCGTTATCCGCTTGCGCTTCGCTGATCTTTCCTTGCAGCGTGCCAATCGAATACATCGTCGGCGTTTGCGTTACTTCGGCTGGAATATCCAGTGGCCTGGCTGGCGTTAAGACGGACGAAACGACTGTCGGTTCGGCCAGATGTGGATTGTCCAGCAAATCCAGTTCGGTGATCTCAGAGTGGAGTTCGGGCAACTCCTCGACAGGCGTCAACTCTTGGGTGGGTACAGGCTTGGTGGATTGAGGCGGTGGCGTCACTTCCATCTCAAACGAAACGGTAGGTTCGGGGATGGACGGCTGTTCCGCGACAGGTTCCGGGTCAGTCACCGACTCAGGTTTTGGCGTGGCAGCAGGTTCCGGTTCAGAGATCGGCGCGGGCGGCGGCTCGTCCAAAATATCGACAGGTGAGGCCGACTGCGTATCCGGCAGATCGGCAGGCGCAGGCTCAGCTTCAGCGACAGGTTCCGGCGGCAACGTGGCAACCATCGTTTGGGTGCTGCGTGTGGGCTGAAGCAGGCTCATCGACTTGAGTGCCCCCGATGACGGCTGTTCAGTGCGAACCAGCAACAGCAGCAGCTTGCGGAGCTGAGCTAACTCCGGCTGAAAACCGCGTAAAGTAACAAAATCGCCCGATTCCTGACCAATGGCGTGCAAAAACTGACGGACAACCTGTTCCTGACCCGTTGAAGTTGCATAAGCCGCCGCGCCCATAATGTTATCAATCTCGGCGGCCAACCGATCATGTTCCGCCGTTTCGGAGCGGGCATGGCGGATCGTATAGGCCAGTACCGCCTGCATCGCGCGATTCTCGACAGCTTGTAAACGCCCGCTGGTGTCAAGGGTGCGTCGAGCAAAGACTTGAATGCTCTGGTGGAGTGTGAAACTCAACTGTCCATAAGTAACTGATTCGTGTGCCAGACCGCGAATCACCATTTGCCGCATGACCGGCGCAACGACGGTAGCGGGGACATTGCTCAAGTCCGAAACGAGTTCGGCACTTGCGCCCCCCCCGAACGTGACGCCCAACATCAGGAAAATACCCTGTATAGCGGGCGGCAGCTTCTTATAAATGACCGAAATAATCGTTTGCTGCGGATCAGCCATCGCAGCGCCGGGCGGCACAGCCGCTAAATAATTGACCAAAAGTTCGGCAGGCGGCACATCATCGGCGGCCATATGGCGGGCGGTCAGACTAAGTGCCAGCGGATCGCCTTCCAGCACCCGCGCCAAACCTTCCAAATCCTGGGTATAGGCCGTGTCCTTGAGGCCGGAAAGAGTCCGCAACATGCTGACACTATCCGCTGTAGCAAGGGGTTTGAGCGGGATCGGCGTCCAGGGACCCGCTGCCTGTGCTTCGTTGGTGATGATCATTGGGATGCCCGCACCTGCGCTGCGTGCAAAATCGCGCACCGACTCAACATCGGTCAGGCCATCCAGTACGATCAACGGGCGATTGCGTTCAAGCAAAGCCCGGATCACGCTGATCTGATCCGCCGGGTCTTCCTGGCTCTGCGTGGTGGTCAGGGCATTGACGCCATACGCGCGCCCGACTCGTGCCAGCAGCAAATCCGAGTCGTCTTCGGTCATGTTGAACCATAACACGCCGCCCGGATGCTGCACGGTATAGGCCGCCGCCAGCACCGCCGCCACCGCCGTCTTACCGATCCCGGCGGGGCCATACAACATGATCGCCGTGCCCGCTTTGAGCGCGACGTGTCCGCTGCCCAGTTCGCGGTTGCGCCCAAACATCTGAGCAGGCGCTTGCATGGGCAGAAGTTTGGCGTCTTTAATTGGGGCATTATACGGCGTAAAAGGCCGCTGAGGTTGTTCCATCGCTTTACCCGCTCCGGTTGTGCGTTCAGGCTGTGATGTGGGTGGTTCTTGCTAGCCGCTGATCAATACTTGCCAGTATAGCGCAAGCCGCGCGCTAGCGACAAACGAGCATAGGTACTTCAATACCATTTTCAAATGAAGTTAGTATGAAAAGGCGATCAGACTTTCAGGATCAGGCTGACGATTACAGCCAGGATGACTAGCACGGCAACTGCGCCCATCAGCACGATCATAATGTTTTCGCGCCGTGCCTGCCGAACATTTTTGGGCGGATCAACGTAAACCGCGCCTGTAATCGCGTCAATTTGCACGCTGAGCGTTTCGCCGCCGCACTCATATTGACCCAGGTAAAATGGGTATAGCCATTGTGCTGCCTGGATACGTTCGACGCGCGCTGGGGTAATCTCCAGACTCCACATGGCATTTAAGGCCATCGCCGATGCTTGCGCCTTTTTTCGAAGCGATTTGTTGAGCGTTGCTCGAACCACTTTTTCGGGATCATTTTTGGGATTAATTGCCAGGACAGACAACTTTGAAGCCTGGGTATCATCCAATGGTAGACGCTGCATGGTTTCATCGCGCGCGCCGCATTTGAGCGCCCTCAGGCCACAAGTAGGCGCAAAATTGGGTTCGATGTGTTGTTCAAGCGTGATCGTTGCGACGCCGCTGTGTGGGATCACCTCATGGTGATATTTGCTGCGCTTACGATGTTCTTCACCACGCCAATCAACCCATCCGTAACCTTGAATGACCCAATGTGCTACATAGACTAACTTCAGTTGCGCGGCCAGCGTCGCAACCGTGACATCCTTCGGCCAGAGTGCGCCGTCTTTGTGCCGCCATGTGTCGAGCAAGGCCAACACACTCTCCTTATCTCGATACTTGGGCGGCGTGGCACTGATCGCATAGTCGTTATCAAGCGCACTGATTGAGATCATTTCGTAGGCCATTGCTGATCCTTGTGGCTGATCTGAGACGAATAGCGCCCATTATCGCGCGACTCAACCGTAGATGGCATATCGAGAGTCTCTTATTTTAATGACAATAAGCCGAATCGACTTGACAGGTTTTTTACCCCTCTACGCTCACGATTTGATCACTTCTTGACCTGATCCGGACTTAAAATACGACTAAAGTCTGTAGGTAGAGGCAAGTTAGCAAATGGATGTTATTTTATACGTGGTGGCGTGGTTAATCGTGGGCGCGGCAGCAGGCTACGTTGCCAACACCCTTTTACGCACCCACGTTCATCAGAATTTGCGCCTGGAAATGGGCGTAGCGATTTTCGGGTCTGTCGTTGCGGGCGGCATCTTTGCCCTGCTGGATGTACCGCGCGTCGAAAATTTCACGTTGTGGAGTCTCACGGCGGCATTAGCAGGAGCAGCGGTGTTGTTGTTCCTACTCCGCATGTACACCAGCTTCTTTGATCCAACCAGCACGGAATGATTCACTCAGGCCGAAAAGTATTTCCCGACGATGGGGCGTAATCGCTCGATCACTTGCGGCGAAACGCGATCTTTGTGCGTGGCAAAGGCAGACGCCAGTGCCGCTCCACAACTGCACGCCCGTTCATGCCCGGCAAGGCGCTCGACGGCATTGGCGATACTCTGCTGCGCCAGTTGCAAGTTCGCCTGAAAACGACTGAACGACAGCTCCGTGCTGACCGTCTCGGCCTCGTGCCATACATCGTAGTCGGTGACATGCGCCATTGTCGCGTAACACATCTCCGCCTCACGCGCCAGAAATGCTTCGGGTGAGGCGGTCATACCGATGATCGAAAAGCCAAGCTGTCGATAAGCATGGCTTTCGCCTTTGGTGCTGAAACGCGGCCCTTCAATGGTGATGAACGTGCCGCCCTGATGAACGATCCCACCGGCGGCATTTGTCGCCTCAAAAAGTACGGCGCTCGTCTCAGCACAAAACGGATCGGCCACGCCAATATGTGCGACTAAGCCGCCCCCAAAGAATGAACGCCCCCGCTCCAAATGCGTATGATCGTAAATCTGATCGGGGATCACGATATGACCGGGGGCATAATCTTCACGCAGTGAGCCGCACGCACTGACGCTCAGAATGCGCGTGACACCCAACGTTTTGAGCGCGTAAATATTCGCCCGGTAGGGAATTTCACTAGGCGTCAGTACATGGCCGCGCCCATGACGAGGTAAAAACGCGACGCGCTGTCCACGCAACGTGCCGATCATGATCGCGTCACTGGGTTGACCAAACGGCGTATCAATGCGGTGTTCACTCAAGTTAGTCAGTTCGGGCATACTGTACAGACCCGATCCACCAATAACGGCAATATGAACGGCTTCCATGCTGTTTCCTTTTAAGATTATTCTAATTCCAGCTTCATTTCGACTCGGCCAACACCGATCACATCCCCGGCGCTGATCACGGTGGGTTCTTCGACAGGATAACCGTTGAGCAGTGTTCCATTGCTGCTGCCCCGATCCTCGATCCACCATTGACCGCCCCGTAACGTGAACAGAGCGTGTTCATTGCTGGCAAACGTATCGTTGAGCGAGATCGTATTGGTGGGTGCGCGGCCTACACTGGTGAGCGGCAGCAGCGGGTAGGTTGTCCCCGTCTTGATTCCGATGCCCTCTGCCTTGACGACTACTAATCGCCCACGTTGCCGCCGCCGTGACTCGACTTCCAGCGTCATTCCCCGGTAATCGCGCCAGAGCAGCACAAAGAGCGCCACCATAAACAGAATTAACAGCGCCCCGGAGAGGACACGCAGCGCAAACAAAATCACTTCGGGCGTCATGCGTTGGAATCATCACCTGATGAAGTGGGCGGGCGCATCTGTGTATCGGTGAGGGCACTTGCACCGCGACTCGTCACATCATCTTCCACATAGACCAGAGTGACTCCTGCCAGCGAGATCACATCCCCAGGCCGCAAAATCACTTCGGTGATGCGATGATTGTTGACATATGTCCCACCTGTACTGCCCAGATCGTACAGGACATAGCGGCCAAACCGTAAGCGTATCTGCGCGTGCGAACGAGAAACGCGCGAATCGTTGATGACCACATGATTATCACCGCGCCGCCCGATATTGACTACCGCCCGCTCTAACGGAACAGTACGATTGCCGTGCAAGATCAGGTGTGGGTTGGCGGGTTTGGAAGGTTCATCCTCGGAAACAGGCGGTGTAAGCGATGCAAGTAACTGTGTTGAACGAACTTCGCCCATGTTGTGACGAGCGGTGATCTGAATATCATGCAAGGCGACGGTCTCATCATCGCAAAGCTGGATGATCGGAAATGAATTCAGCCGCAAGTCCGCCCGGTTTGCCAGATCGATCACCGTTTCGGCCAGAGCGTTTGATAGATCAGGCTGATCGTCCAGCAGTGCCTTTGCATCCGCCGGGTTAAAGCAAACTGTGAACAGATTAGGCGCTTCCCAGTAGCCCTCTCGTACCTGTCGAACATTATCCTCGACAGCGCGCGTCAATCGAACGGCCACTTCGCGCGGGTGCAATCGGCTGCCAAACAGGCGCGCGAAACTGCCCTCCACAAGCTGCTCGATTCGTTCCTCAAAGCGCGAAAACTGATCTCGGTTCATAGTTCGGATTATAGCTTGCTCACGGATACAGCGATACTGTTCATGTGAATTATTGCTAAGAAAAGTGCGAATCAAGGCTTTGTTAAGATTTGATAGAGTAATTTTATGGTTAATACGCGCTTTAACCCTTCTATCGCCAGGTTCGTTATAATCTGCCGTATCGTTGGCTGGTTTTGGCATGAGATTATGGCAAAGCTCACAATAGCAGAGGTCAAACTCACGGCGCTCGCGTCGTGTGCGGGTTGAGCGTCGAAGCTCGGTCCTGATGACCTGGCGCAAGTTTTGCGTCCGCTAAACCAACAATTTAATCCGGCAGATTACCCGGCGCTGCTGGTCGGCTTGCACGCGCCTGATGACGCAGCGGTATACAGGCTTAATGAGCGACAGGCGGTCATTTCGACAACGGATTTTTTCCCGCCAGTGGTAGATGATCCGTATTCGTTTGGCGCAATTGCGGCGGCCAATGCGCTCAGTGATGTGTATGCGATGGGCGGTGAAGTGTTGTTTGCGATCAATCTGGCAGCCTTCCCGGATAACCTTGAACTGTCAATTTTGACGGAAATATTGCGGGGTGGCGCGGATAAAGTGCGTGAAGCGGGCGCGGTGATCGCGGGCGGGCATACCGTGACGGATAAAGAGCCGAAATACGGGTTAGCGGTGACGGGGATCATCGACCCGGAGCGGATCATCTCCAAAGGGGGTGCCAGGTCGGGCGACGTGCTGATCCTGACCAAGCCGTTGGGTGTAGGCGTGATCACGACGGCGCTCAAACGCGGGCAGGCTGATCCCGCCGATATAGACGCGGCAGTTGCCAGCATGACCACGCTCAATCGGGTGGCTTCGCAGGCAGCACAAACAATTGGGGTTCACGCCATGACCGACATCACAGGTTATAGTTTGCTCGGCCACGCGCACGAGATGGCGCACCTGAGCGGCGCTGATTTCGAGATCGATTTTGACGCACTGCCCTGGCTGCCCGGCGCGAAACGTTACGCCGATGAGGGCGCTTTTCCGGGCGGCACATCCCGTAACCTGACGTATTTCAACCAGTGGACAACGTTTGCTCCACGCATTGATGAGGTGAGCCGACTCCTGTGTTACGATCCAGAAACGTCGGGCGGGCTGTTAATGGCTGTGGCTGAGCTGAAGGCCAATGATTTGCTGACAGAACTGGAAAGGCGCGGCGCACACGGCTGGAAAATTGGCCGGGTGCAGAGCGGAACCGGCACGCTCCGAATCACGTAATAGTATTAAGAAAAGGACGCTGCCATGTTGGGAAACTTACCCTTGCAGGACTATGGTTTGTCAACAGACCTGTTCGTGACGCGCAGTTCGGGCGCGGACACCATCGTTTTGAGTGGTACTGCCGAAGATACCAATCGCTGGGTTCGGCCTCTGACACGCCGTGCTGCCCACTTGCTATGGTATCGGTTGACGTGGTCATTGTTTCCTGAAAAGTCACCCAAAGTAACCGGGATGGCCGTCACCGCCGCGCTGCAATCGCCTGACCAGCCCACCATCACGATTCATGTGGATGTTCAGCGTCAGGAAGAAACCCACACCTTTTCCGTCGATGGCATGACGCGCGCCGAACGCTGGCAGTTCACGATCAGCGATGCCGACGCGCGCAAGTTGTGGGCGGCGCTCGATTTATTGCTATACCCGGCGGGTTGGGAAGGCGCAACCATGCACACCAAGCGCACCAGTTAGCCGCTGACCGTATCGCCCCCGACACTCACTTCAACCGGAAGCGCCGCTGGCGGCTCGACTGGCGTTCGGGCGGTAATTTCTGCCGTCGCCTGCTGAACTGCGATGTCCTGACGGGCTTTGCTGGCATCCCGTTCCTGCGTGATCTTGTTGATGCCATTGCGAACCACTGTCAGCGTGCGAATCAACTGCGATTCCAGGTCATTCAGGACGTTCAGCACATAGGTATCGGCTTCGGCGCGAATAGCATCCGCATCTTGACGGGCTTGCTCAACGATGTTCGCGGCACGATTTTGCGCCGCCTGGGTTACGGCGTCGCGCTGAATCAGGGCATCGCTTTTTTCGTGTGCCAGTTCGATCACGCGTGCCGCTTCTTCGTTGGCCTGTGCCATCAGCCGATCTTTCTGACCGATCACACGCGTTGCCTTGTCGATTTCTTCCGGGATCGAAATACGCATCTGGTCAATAATTTCCAGCGCGCGTTCCTCATCGATCACCGTCATTTTCGTCATTGGCACATGGCGGCCTTCGTCAATCAAATCTTCGAGCCGATCTACCAGGTGCTGAATATCCATAACGCCCCCTAAAACTCTGCAAAAATTAGTCCTGCAAACTGGTTACATAGTTTGGCCCCGCACCGTCCTTGTTCAGTTCAAGGAAACGTTCGCGCAGTGCCTTGAGTACATGCGGCGGGACCATTGATGATACATCGCCGCCAAGCGATGCGATCTCCCGCACGGTACTCGAACTGATATGCAAAAACTCTTCACCCGCGATCAGGTTGACGACTTCGATATCGGGTGCCAACCGCCGATTGGCAAGCGCCATCCGAAACTCCAACTCAAAATCGCTGAACACACGCAAGCCGCGCACGATCACCGATGCGCCCACCTGACGCGCATAGTCTACTGTAAGACCTGTATAGGGCGCAACTCGGACATTGGTCACATGGGTCAGTGAGGCTTCAACAAAGCTGAGTCGCTCGCCTGTATCGAACAGCAATTTTTTAGCAGGACGGTCATAAACAGCCACAATCACTTCATCAAAAACTTTCGCCGCCCGTTCTGCAATGTCGATGTGACCATAGTGAACTGGATCGAACGATGCGGGAAAAAGCGCCTTACGCATTCAATACTCCTGAAAACGAATATATCAGGCGCTATAGTAACACATGAAACGATTCAGGCACGCGCCGTTTTTGCGATGGACGGTACTTTCACCGGACGAATAAACATCTTATCCAGCAATAACAGCGGCCTGTGTTCGCCGGGATATGGATCGCCGCCCCGAATCTTACGGAGTGTGTAATCAATCAGGATACGGATCGTGCCCATCAGTGGGGCAACCAGCAGCGCCCCTAATATTCCACCGAAAGCCGTACCAATAAATAACCCGATGATAATAATTGGTAGTGGCAGCGAAACCGCGTCGCCCGTAATTTTCGGCGCGATCACGTTGTAGAAGATCACCTGAATGATCACGAAATTGATCCCTACGACGAGCAGCATCAATGACAAACGATCTGCTGCCAGCACGGTTGAGCCACCCACCAACGGGGCAAGCGCAATCGGAATCAAACCGATAAAGCTGCCAATCGTTGGGATCACAGAGAATAAACCCGCAAACAATCCAACAAACACACTGCCCGGAACGCCCATCACGGTTAGCTGCAACCATGTGCCCAGGCCAACGATGAAGGCGATGATCACCTGCCCCTTGAAGAAGCCCGCCCAAACCCGATAAGTACGCCGAATCAAAATCGCATATTCGCGCTCAGAAACATCGTTCATGCGCTCAAACGAACGATATACCGATGGAAAATCAAGCAAGATCAAAAAGGCCAGAAAGTGGCCGACGAGCAGCGTACCCATTGCGCCCAACAACGCCTGAACCGTACTCGATAATGTGCCGGCGATGCCCAAAACATTGATCGAACTGATCTGCTGGTTCAAGCCGCTAGTATTGCCCTTCACCAGTTCGCTGATCGGCCCCAGAATGAAGTTCAGATCGATAGGCAGATTCGATTGCGGGATGAACAGCACGCCCTTCGACGGATCGTAGGTTTGGAAAAAGTGGAGAATATCGTTGCCGTAAGTTGTGAGCGGGGCTTGCCAGGAAGTCATGGTGCTGGTGATAGTCGGCCCCAAACGTAGGATGATTAAGGTGATCAGGCCAAAATAGATGGCAAATACGACAACAACGGCCAGCGAATAGGGAATATGCAGGCGCAGCGTCAGCATTTGAATCGGCGTGAAAAAGAGCAGCGCCAAAAGCAGCGCGATCACGACGATTTGCAGCACCGGGCCAATGAACGTAATCGAATAGATACCCGCCGCCAACAACAGGATGACGGCGAGTCGTTTTGTCCAGGTACTCCATTCGGCAGCGTATACAGGGTCAGGCGATTCGTCCAGGGGTACGCTCATGGATATTTGCCTTTCAGAAGGCGGCAGATCAACCCAGGTGCAGATTCTGCTTGAAGAACTTGATCAGTTCATCGTCCGGTACTTCACCCTGGTTTTTGAAATAGTGCTGCGCGGCTTTGCCCAACGCCAACGTGATCCCCGCATTCAGAGCGCCGTTCAGCGCAATCCCGAACGGCAGTCCGATCCCGGTCAGATCAAGCAGCGCGGCCAGCCCCTTTACAGGCACGATGGTGACGGCACTGTTGCCGATCAGCCGTTCGATGAAGCTGCGCGTGTTTTCGCCCGTCCACTTGTGCTTGTATAACAACGCCAGTGAGCCGATCATGGCGCTATTGGCAACCACCAGCCAGCCTATATCAATAAAAGCGGGCACCCAGCCCATTCCAGCGGTTGCGGCCACACCCGCCGCGATGATCGCATTGGCCTGTCCATCATATTGATCAGCGGGAGGCGTTGCCACGTCGGTGATTGGCTCCGCGAACTCCGGCGGATTCAGGTTCGTTTCGGATGCTGCATCAGTCATTTCACATTCTCCATTTTCCATCTGATACGTATTGATGCAGTCAAGCGTTGCGGGTTATCAGGCCGCGTAGGTGCGCCGCCCATTCCGGTTGATCAATTGGTGGGCGTTGGAGTCGAGCGCGCCCGTATCGATCTCGTTGAGAATTTGGTTCATCATCTTTGGGCTGGCGGGCTTGACCATAAACAGATTGCCCCCGGCACGCATCGCCTCGCGGATCACATCGGCGTCATCATCCATCGAGACCATGACCACGACGCTCCCCGGATAGTTTTCTTTGACCTGCTGCACAATATCCGTCCCGCGCCCATCGGGCAGATGATAATCGATCAGGTACAGCGAAATATCATCGGCAATTTGCTGCACACCGCTTGCCAGATCAATCGCACTGAGGACTTCGTAGCCTCGATCCGCCAGTACCAGTTCCCAAATCGAACGATTCGCTGGATCGTCATCGACAATAAGCGCGCGCTTGTCAGTCATAAAGTTTCCTGATATTGATCGGTGAAGGATAAAGACGCACGGATTTTAGCGGTATGTGCGTGTGCCGTCAACGCCCACACAGTAAAGATCAATTGACAAATACGGCACTTGAACTTAGCATCACGGCATGGAAAACGGACGGCACTCACCTATGCGGCAACTCGGAATTTTGCTCAGTATTTTCGTTTTGTTTGGTACGTTCAGGGCGGGCACTCAGGCTCAACCATTGGCGTTGCTCCAAACGGTGAACGGTCATATTGCCGTCGATACGCAAGCCTGGACAGTCAATGCACAGGCCGGGCAAGTCCTTTCCGCGCGCCTGGAAATGACGAACAGTGACTTTGCACCACAGATCGAATGGCTGGACTCGACGGGTAAGACACTTCTCAAAGGATCAAAAGTACAGAATAAGATACTCGTCCTCGAAAACCTGATCATTCCATCGCGCGGTGATTACACGCTGCAAGTCTCCACGACGAACGAAGGATCGGGCGATTATACGTTGACGCTGCTGCCTGGTTATGGCGCGCTGCTATTAAACGATTCGATGGACGGCGGCAATCACTGGCGACTCTGGAAACAGGATACGTTCAACGCTCAGTTCGATACTGGCAAGCTGCGCCTTGAATTCACTGCCGATAATCGCTTCACCTGGACAACCTCCGAACAACTTGGCGCGCTGCCGGATGTATATCTGCAAGCCGATGTGCATATCGAACGCGAGTCGGTCTACAGCGAATTTGGCCTGATGATACGTGGCGCGGTGACGGACGGCGGTTTGTCTTTTTATGCGTTCATGGTCAACAACGATGGCAAGTATCGGTTTGTGTACAGCACGCCTGCTCGACTGACCATTTTGCAGGATTGGACAGCCTTAGACGCTCCCACCGCGTCCGATGCCACCCTCGGCTTGTTGGCACAATCAGATCGGTTTGCGCTGTTCTACAATGGTCAGCGTATCGCCAGCGTGAGTAATGGCGCATCAGTCAGCCCCGGAGCAGTTGGGCTGTTGATCGGCACTGGCAAAGCACCATCCAGCACCGTCAGCGTATTGTTCGATAACGTGATCATCACTGCTCCAAATGGCGCTTCGTCAATACGTTTGCCATCCACGCTCAAGGAAGCGCAGCGCGGCCCGGAACTGATCATCAAGGAATTGCAAGCCGCCGCACTCCTGAGCAGTGCAGGCAAGCCCGCTGGTACATTATCGCAGACCTATCTTCGCAACTACTCGGATAGCCTTGTTTTGCAAAAGCTGCCCAAACAATTCACCGATGTGTTGTTCATCGCCGATGTGTCGTGGGATACCACCCAGGAAGGCGTCGCGTGTGGGCTGGCTGTTCGTTACAGTGACGATGATAATTTCACCATTCTGTATATTGATCGCAAGGGCGGTTATGGTGTGCGACAGGTCAAAAATGGGCGTGCTGTTGTTTCATCTTACGATCTGAGTGAAGCCATCAAAACGCCCAATCTGGCAGGCAACCGATTGATCGTCGTGGCCGCTGGCGACACCCTGACACTTTATGTGAATGGCACCCTGTTAGCTCATTTACGTGGGGAATCAAGTACCGGATCACTGGCGGTTGCATCCTACAATTACGCACCCGCCTCGGCACGCTGCCAGTTCGATAATGTGATCGCCTACTCATTTGATCCATAAGGAAACTCGCTGCTGTCTGAAAGTCCCTCTCCCCTGGGAGAGGGATTTAGGGTGAGGGCAATTTTGCAATGGTTCGTGCCACGCACTATAATGCTGGGCTACAAAATTATCTGTTGTTTATCTCGATTGCCAAATGCCTGGGGGAACTGTGACCAATAAGCCAAGAACGAGCGCCGATAGCCTCGATGCACAGGTTGGACAAGCCTGGAGCTATCACTACAAACGACAAAATGACCTGGCGCTGGTAGAGTTTCAAAAATTGGTCGAACAAGACCCAACGCACATTGATGCGAATTACGGCCTTGCCCTGACGCTGGCCGCGCTGGGTCAGAGGGAACGCGCACAAGAATCATTCAAGCGCACAGCAGAACTGGTCGGTGAGAAAATGCGCGCGCAAGTCGCCGAAGACGAAGATGCCCGTTACCGCATGTTGGATCGGATGATCGAGCAGCAGCTTGAAGCCCTCAACCGGGATTAAGTGACAAACGGCCTCATGCGTAAGCGGGAGCGGCTGGAAAAGTGCGTCGCTGGCGAAGCGACGGATCGCGTTCCAGTGGCGCTGTGGCGACACTTTCCCGGTGATGATCAACGCGCCTCCGATTTAGCTGCCGCCTGTTTGGAATGGCAGCGCCGCTACGATTGGGATTTTTTGAAGATCACGTCTGCCGCCAGTTATTGCCTGGTCGATTATGGCTATCAGGATCAATGGGTCGGGTCGTTGGAAGGTACACGCGAACCGATCCGCCGTTTGGTGAACCGTTCACTCGATTGGACAGATTTACGAGTGCTTGATCCATCACGCGGCACATTAGGGCAGCAGGTCGAAGTGCTGCGCCTCATCCGCGAGGGTTTGACCGATGATACACCTTTTATGCCAACGATTTTCAGTCCATTGGCGCAGGCCAAAATGTTGGCTGGAACTGAAAACGTGATCAAGCACCTGCGAACCGCCCCGGATCGACTGAAAACCGGGCTGAATACGATTACCGAGAGTACGCTCCGTTTCATCGACGCGATTCGGCGCAGCGGCATTTGTGGCATTTTTTACGCGGTGCAGTTGGGTAGTTATGCGGCGATGACCGAAGCCGAGTATCGGGAGTTTGGCCGTCCCTACGATTTGCGAATTCTGGAAGCGATCAACAAGGATTGGTGGTTCAATCTGTTGCATTTGCACGGTGATGCACCCCTTTTTGACCAGTTCACCGATTATCCGGTGCAGGCGATCAATTGGCATGACCGCGAAACTGAACCGGATATTGCGACGGCCAAACTCAAATTCAAGGGCGCGGTTTGCGCTGGCTTAGGCCATTGGGATGCCGTTCATAATGGCGCACCCGGCGAAGTGCGTGCCCAGGCGCGCGATGCGATAGACAAGGCCAATGGGCGGCGGCTGATCCTTTCGACAGGCTGCGTCACGATGATCACGTCGCCGCTGTCCAACATTCAAGCGGCGCGCGATGCAGTTGCGCCCGCAAGCTAATCGTGAAGGCTGTAAACAGATACGACACGACGAACTGAGCAGTGTTAGTTCGTGTACAAGGCTGCAAACTCCGGTTTGCCGTGCAACGATTCCAGATCGGGGTCTTTCTTTGACCACTCGATGAGATCAGGAGCAAGTTGCAGCGCCCCAGGCAGCAGCGCCAATGCACGCTCAGGCCGATTCGTCCGCGCGTAAAAGCAGGCCAGATTGTATTCGCCGACGCCCTGCGAATAACTATCGCTCAATCTTTTGAAACCCTGAGCCGCTTTTTCCTGTGCTATTTCAGCCTGCGCCACATCATCGCGCAGCAGATAGTAGTCGGTACAGTGAATTTGCGGATGGGTCACCACATTCCCAACATACAATCCAAAAATTGTTCGATCTGATTGCGGGAAGTAGCCGGGCTTTTTCAGGTCTTCATCGGAAAATGGCGCAATATCTTCGGTCAGCAAATCAAACACCTGTTCCGTCTCGGCCAATACATCTGCCCATGAACGATCCCGCCACTGTTCATAATTTTGAGCGTTCATCTGTTCGTCGACGCCTTCGACGCCAGCTTCGGGCATCTCGCCATGTCGAACTTTCTCCATGCGATCATGCGATTGCCGCATCCAGAATGTGCAGTGCGCGACGACATCTTTGGCCGTCCAGTCTTTGTAGTCGAACGTTCCGCTGGCATTTCGCTCATTTTCGCTAAGGCTGTCCACAAACGAATGATGCGCTTCCCGCGCGCTTTGAATGAGATCAAGTAGTTCGGTTTTGGCAGATATGACAGTATTCATTAGCCTGCTCCACTGGTGAAAATTACTGAACGCGCGTTCTATTATAAATCAGTCTTTGCTGAAAGTCGAGCAAGCACCTCAACATCAGTAGCCTTTAATTTATGGGATATTACTATTCGGTCTGTACTTCGTTTGTTAGCCGACCTCCTACACCTGCATCACCTGCTTTGCAGGTGTAGGTGCGCCACTAATCCTTTTTCGGCATGCTTGCATTGGCGATTTATTTCACGAATCGCCTCAAGTGCGGTATAATTAGCGGAATACAACGTTAGTGGGGATGAACTTCTGCAATGGTCGAACAACCTGGTGATGCTCTACTTGCCGCGCCGGATTCACCCTTTGAACGAATCAAGCATGTGGATTTGGCCGGAAACGAGTCGTGGTCGGCACGTGAACTGGCAAAAACACTCGGCTACACAGAATATCGCAAGTTCAAAAGCGCAGTCAGCGGCGCTGAGGAAGCCTGCGAAAAAAGTGGTCATAAAATCTCAGCGCATTTTGAGCCAACGACGGCGCGTGTCGAGATCGGTTCTGGTGCCAAGCGCACCGTGTCCGATGTACGACTTTCGCGCTACGCTTGCTATTTGATCGTCCAGAACGCCGATCCATCCAAGCGCGTGGTAGCGATGGGTCAGACGTACTTATCGGCGCAAACGCACCGCCAGGAATTGGCGGATCAAGCCGATCCGAATACAATGGCCGAAGATCAGCGCCGTTTGCTTCTGCGACAGGAGATCAAGCGTCAGAATATCGATCTCTCGAAAGCCGCCCGTCGCGCTGGAGTCGCCAGACCGGAAGACTTTTCGTCATTTCAGAATCACGGCTACATGGGCTTATACAACGGCCTGAGCGCGCAGGATATTCACCGGCACAAAGGGCTGAAAAAGAGCCAGCAAATTCTCGATCACATGAGCCGCGCTGAACTGGCCGCGAATTTGTTCCGCGCCACGCAAGCCGAAGAAAAGCTGCGCCGTGATAATATCCGCGATAAAGACAGCGCGATCCGCACGCACTACGAAGCGGGACTGATCGTGCGTGAGGCAATTGATAAACTGGGTGGCACGATGCCCGAAGACCTGCCGCCTGTGGAAAGCATCAAAAAGCTGGAACGCAAACACAGCAAACGTCTCAGCGCCCCCAAAACAGCCAAAAAGAAAGGCAGTGATCCGCAGTGAACGTTATCAAGGGTTTCGCAACCACACTCAAGCACGTCGTCAAGCCGCCAGTGACGATCCAGTATCCTGAGCAGGAACGCCCTGTCCGCGAACGCTTCAAGGGCAAGCACGAACTCAAACGCTATGACAACGGCCTGGAGAAGTGCATCGGCTGTTCGCTGTGCGCGGCAGCGTGCCCGGCAGATGCGATCTGGGTTGAGGCCGCAGAAAACACCGACGAGGAGCGATACAGCCCCGGCGAACGCTATGCCAAGACGTATGAAATCAATATGCTGCGTTGCATTTTCTGCGGCTACTGCGAAGACGCCTGCCCCACCGAAGCGATTGTCTTGGAACATGACTATCGCCTGAGCTTCACGGATCGGCGGGATGCGATCTATACGAAGGACATGCTGATCGTGCCACCGCCCGAAGGTCAGGAAGGCACACCGCGCCAGACCGAACCGGGAGAATTCACGCGCTCGATCCCGATGATGGAAAACCCGAAGTAATTCTTGGAAAGCCCTCACCACAAGCCCTCGCCCGGCGGGAGAGGGTTTGATTCCGCTTATTTGCAACTTTGAACCTTCTTATTAAGTGACTTTACACCATGACGAACGCTATTCGCATTGGACTCATCGGCGCGGGACGGATCGGACAGGTTCACGCCGAACATTTAGCGCATCGTGTGCCCGGTGTTGAACTCGTAGCCATTGCCGATGTGAACGTCGCCGCCGCTCAAAAACTGGCGGATCGTCACCGAATCGCAGGCGTGTTCGATAAACCAGCGGATATTTTTGCTCACCCCCAAATTGACGCGGTGGTGATCTGCTCCTCAACGGATACACACGCTCAATTCATCGAAGATGCCGCCGCCGGGCACAAGCACATCTTCTGCGAAAAGCCGATCTCGCACGATCTGGCAAAAATTGATCAGGCGCTGGCCGCAGTACAAACAGCAGGCGTTAAACTGCAAATCGGCTTCAATCGGCGCTTTGACCCGAACTTCAAACAAGTTCATGACGTGATCGCCAAAGGTGGGATCGGGGCGTTGCATATCTTGCGTGTGACCAGCCGTGACCCGGAGCCACCACCCGTCGAGTACGTGAAAGTTTCGGGCGGGTTGTTCCTCGACATGACGATCCACGATTTTGATATGGTGCGCTATCTGGCTGGGAGCGAAGTCGTTGAGGTCTACGCAGCGGGCGGCGTGCTGGTCGATTCGCGCATCGGCGAAGCAGGCGATATTGATACGGCGGTGATTACGCTCAAGTTCGAGAATGGCGCAATTGGCACGATTGATAACAGCCGCAAAGCCGTCTATGGCTACGATCAGCGCGTCGAAGCGTTCGGATCGGCGGGCGCTGTAAACGTGGCGAACAACCTGCCCAATACCGCGATCATCAGCGATGCACAGGGCGTCCATGCCGCTAAACCGCTCTATTTCTTTCTGGAACGCTATACCGAATCGTTCATCGCGGAGATGCGCGCCTTCATCGAAGCCGTTCAGCACGATAAACCAACGCCTGTTACAGGTCACGATGGACGCATGGCCGCCGTGATCGGTCTGGCCGCCCAGAAATCCTATCGGGAAAATCGGCCAGTAAAGGTAAGTGAAATCGGCGGCACATGAGAAAAAGAAGAAATAAACGCGCAAGGTCATACGGCCTAAGCGGTCTTGCACTAGAACAGTATTTGGACTTCAAAAAAGAAAGATTTCGAATAACAACCTATGATTTGAGCAGCTTCACCTACGATGAAGTCGTAAAATTCATCTTCCGCCGCTTTGGCCGAATCCACCGACGGAAGCACCCATATTGCACACTAGAGGCAGACCCAGTTCAGGTTGTTCAATGGCTCACAAAGCTTTTTAGAGATTCGCAATCTCTCCACAACCGATTTAATTACAAGCAGCTAGAGCGGGCTTTTAAGAGTATAGTGAAGTGCGCCCCAGTTACTGGACAGAGGAACAGTGAGGTACTCTAGAAACTGGAGAAAACGATGGGCAAAAGACGAGAATTCGGTGCACAGTTCAAGTTAGAAACGGTTCTGGAAGGGCTACGCGGGGAGAAAAGCGT
>JBBSEU010000017.1:0-34959 GCA_038239365.1 Aggregatilineales bacterium | reverse complement strand
GCTAAATGCCGCCAGATGCTGGGCAATTGTCCAGTCACGGTACACTTCCAACTGCGCCTCAATGACGGCCAGCTCCGCTTCTCCCAATATTGGCTTCATCCGCTCTTGCACCGTTGCTTCAACGCTCCCTGTTTTAGCATAGCGTTCAAAGTAGCGTTTCACCTTGCTAAGGCTTATCTCCAACAACTCAACAATGCGCGCCTGCCTCTCGCCTTTTTCACGCAGCCGTATCACCCGTTCTCTCAAATCCGTTGAATACCCGCTCATCGTTCCTCCTCAAGAAACGATTTTAGCTCATTCTACTTGATTTCCGCTCTAGGTATCTCTCTTATTTACGGGCCTCTTTCGACAAGTCCGCTGTTTTTTCTGGCACATACTTATACGCAGCGGGGCGGCACAGGCTTGGATAGTTACGGCAAACCGATAATAATCCCTGATTATACATACACCTCCTGGTCGCCCTATCCACTTGTGACGGCGCTTTCGATGGCGTGGTTTGCCCTGATTGTCGTTCATGTGATTATTACCTGGATGGCCTTTGGTCGTGAACGCATGATTCAGCGCGAAGTGAACCGTGAGATGGAACTCGAAAAGATGCGCTTGCAAATTGAATTGACGCGGGCACGTGGCTTGGACAGCGAACCCGACGAACTGGAAAAGCCGAAACGCGGTGTGAGTCTGACGGACGATGGCGAACTGCATTTCGAGGAGACACCTGCGCGCCGTCGCAGCACCAATCATCGTTCGTCTTGAACACGATATTGAGGAGACTATCCGATGTCCGATTTTGAGATCGATCACGAGGTATTGCGTGCCCGCGCTGAGAAACGCCTGCAACCGCAGGTTCGGCTCTGGTGGCGACGCCGCTTACTCTACGCAATGGTACTGGGTTTCGTATTGTACACAATTTTCGTCAGTGGCCCTTATTCCGTTTATGTACAATTATTGGTCAGGTTAAGATTAGGCGTTTGGCGAGACTACGATTTTGTTCAGACGGGTTCAACGGACTTTATTGCGATTGCGGCAGCGATCTGGGTTTTGTGGGGATTGCTGATTCCAGTCTATGCACTGAGTGTCATATTGGCCTATGGGCGTGAGCGGGCGATTCAACGCGAGATGAACCGCGAAATGGAACTCGAAACATTGCGTCTGCAATTGGAATTAGCACGGGCGCGCGGCCTCAGCAGCGAACCAGACGAACTGGAAAAGCCGAAACGCGCGGTAAGCCTTGCCGATGACGGTGAACTCCACTTTGAGGAAACGCCCGCGCGTCGTCGCAGCACCAATCATCGCCAGACCTGATACCACTTTGGTTATGTTCACCATCCGATTGAGCGCCGATTGTTAGGCCATCAGTCCTAATCGCGCTTTTGCTGGTTGTGCCACACCCCGCGCTGGGTATAATAAGGAAAGTTTGTTCGCACGCGCGTATTGTGGGTTGGGCGGAGTCAAAATGGAAGCGGTCAATTCAATTCAGGCTACCCTGGCAGATGAGTTACGGCGTTTAAGCCATACTGTCAATGATCTGGAAGGGGTGCTGCGCCGCCAGCGTGAGACGATCCTCAAGCAGCAGGGGATGACGCTGCCACCCGGTACACTGGCTGGCATTCAGTCGATTTATACCGATCTGGATGCGATTGCCCAGCAGTTGGAGAGCGAACAGATTGAATTGGCTCAACTGCGTGCGCTGGGGCAAACCGCCGAACTGATCAATTCGACGCTTGATCTGGACGAAGTGCTGAACGGCGTTATGACAGCGGTGATCCGCCTGACGAACGCCGAGCGTGGCTATCTGGTACTTCGTAACCCGGACACGGGCGAGATGGAATTTCGGGTTGCCCGCAACATTACGGGCAACCTCAGCGAGAGCGAATTCATCGTCAGCAACACGATTGTCAAGGAAGTGGCGCAAACGGGCATCCCGGTGGTCACCGATAACGCCACGGCGGATCGGCGCTGGGAAGCCACTCAGAGCGTGGTTGGCTTTGCCCTTCGCAGCATTTTATGTGTGCCGCTGCTGCTGCGTGGCGAAGTGACAGGCGTCATTTACGCGGATAATCGCATCAAGTCCGGGATTTTTGGCGATAAAGAGCGCGAACTGCTGTATGCCTTTGCGAATCAGGCGGCAGTCGCCATTGAAAATGCGCGCTTGTTCGAGAATGCCCGCACGAATTTGGCGCAAGTGACTGCCGTCAAAAATCTGATGGATAATATCTTTGCATCCATTGGTTCGGGCGTGATCACCACCGATTCCGAAGATCGCCTGACGACGATCAACGATGCCGCCGAACGTATTCTGAATATTTCGGCAGAAGCCAGCATCGGTAAACCTATTTCAAATGCGCTCCCACAGCTTACCAATGACTTCGAGGAAATCCTGCATCAGGTGTTGACGCGCAACACGCAGGAGAGCATCGAAGTGCAGTCGATGATCCCGGAACGTGGCGAGGTGAGCCTGAGCATCAAACTGAGTCCGCTCAAGAACTCGTCGCAGGTGACGCAGGGTGTTGCCATTGCTGTAGACGATGAGACCGAACTCAAGGCGCGTAATGCCCAGTTGAAGGTGATCCGGCGCTACCTGCCCCCGGCGATGGTCGACAACATTCAGAGCATCGATCAGCTTGGTTTGGGCGGCGAACGGCGCATGGTGACAACAATGTACATTGATGTGCGCGGCTTCTCGACGTTCCCGGCCTCTCTGCGTCCGCGTGAAGTGATGCAGATGCTCAATGACTATCTGACCGTTGCCTCGGATGAAGTGACCCACTTTACAGGCGTTATTGATAAATACATGGCGAATGAGATCATGGCGCTGTTTAACACGCAGTTGAACCCGACGGAAGATCATGCCCTGCGCGCGCTGCTGGCCGCGCTCGAAATGGCCGATAACTACCTGGATTTTTATCAGAAGCATGGCGAAGACCCGGACATGCGCTACTATCGAGTCGGCATTCATACCGGAATCGCTACGCTCGGTAACGCGGGCAGCAAAACGCGCAAAGAGTTCACCGCCATTGGCGACTCGGTCAATCTGGCACATCGACTGTTGGAAAACGCGCTCCCCGGTCAGATCATCATCAGCCGCGAAACAGCCCAGCACTGTTCCGAGGCGCTCACCCACCTTGAGGATATTCAGATCATCGAACGCGGCGATATTATGGTCAAAGGTCGCCAACAGCCCGTCAGCATTTACGAAGTGTCGCGGAGTCATGTCTATGAGCAACGGCCACACCTCAGCCAATAGTGAGTTGCAGCGTATCAGTAAAATTGCGGCAGACCTGACCCGCACCCTGCGCGCCCAACACGATCTGGTCTCTCAACGCGGAATCGATCTGCCAGTCGATGCGATCAACAGTCTGGACGCCGCCACACACGAGTTGAACAGTGTGATGGAGCGCATGACCGACGAGCGCGTTGAAGTGCAGCAGCTTCGGGCGCTGGCACGCACTACTGAACTGATCAATTCGACACTTGATCTCGATCTGGTTTTGAACGATGTGATCGATACAGTGGTCGGACTGACCGGGGCCGAACGCGGCTACATCATTCTCAAAGATGCGGAAACGGGCGAACTGCAATTCCGTGTGGCGCGCAACGCCCAGCAGCGCAGTCTTTCTGATCACGAGGTGTTGGTCAGTCATTCGGTGATCAATGAAGTGGCACAGACGGGTCAACTCCTAGTGGCGACGGATGCCGCCGACGATCCGCGCCTCAAACGGCAGGAGAGCGTCATCAACATGGTGCTGCGGAGCATTCTGTGTGTGCCGCTCAGCCGCAAAGGGACGCTCACCGGCATGATCTACGCCGATAATCGCGTGCAGCCGGGGTTGTTTGGCGTGCGTGAACAGGCGTTGGTACAAGCCTTCGCTAACCAGGCCGCCGTCGCCATTGAAAACGCGCGTCTGTTCGAGTCGGTACGTGCCAGCCTTGCCGAAATCACTGCCTTCAAAAACCTGATGGATAACGTATTTACGTCCATTGCCAGCGGGGTAATCACCACTGACTCCAACGACATTGTGACCACTTTCAATGCCGCCGCGTCGCGTATCCTGGGCGTTCCTGCACAAGACAGCGTGGGTAAGTCGTTATGGAGCGTTTTGCCGCCGCTCTATGTCGGCTTCGATAAGCTGCTGCGAAAAGTGCAGGCGCAAAAAGTCGAAGAAGTGGTCGAGGCTGAACCCATTTTAGAGGGGCGCGGCCAGGTGAGCCTGAACCTTAAACTGAGTCCGCTCAAGGGTGATGACCCGAACGTTATTCAGGGTGTTGCCATTGTGTTGAACGATGTGACCGAACTCAAGCAGCGCAACGCCCAGATCAGCACCATTCGCAGCTATTTGCCGCCTGCGATGGTCGATAACATTCAGCTTATTGATCGTTCGCAGTTGGGCGGCGAAGAACGCGACATCTCTATCATTTCGTGTGATGTGCGTGGTTTCACGACGTTTAGCGAATCACTTCAACCCGAAGAAGTGATGGAAGTCATCAATAAATTTTTAACCGTCAGCAGCGATGCAATCCACCTGAGCGAAGGCATCATCGACAAATACATGGGCGATGCGGCAGTGGGCTTATATAACACACAGTTGAACCCGCACACCGATCATGCGCTGCGTGCGGTGCGCGCGGCCATGACGATGGTACGCGATGTGGAAGCGATGCACGATACCTTGCCGCCCAGCCATCGGCTGCGCTACGGCATCGGCATTCACACCGGGACAGCCGTCCTGGGAAATGTGGGCAGCCCAAGCCGCAAGGAATTTACGGCCATTGGTGATTCACTGCAATTCGCCAAGCTGCTGCAAGAAAACGCACACGGCGGCGAAGTGCTGGTCAGCCAGCAAACCTATGATCTGGTCAAGGATTATTTCGAGGCTGAGCGGTTGACGCCGCGAAAACTGAAAGATCGCTTCGATTTCGACTGCATGTATGCGATCACCGGGCTTAGACGCGCTTCTGCCTGATGTTAGGACGGTGTACAGGCGGTGTAATCGTCTCCGATCACGATCCGAAAATCTGCCGTTCGATCTGGATCGGGCGCATTGATCACGTTCGCGCGGCGCACACTGAACAGACGTAACAGAGTATTCAGGCTGCCCGGTTTGGCCTTGCCTGTGTAATCGTAAAGCATCGTGTGTTTGGGATCGTCCGAGTCGAGTTTGCCCAGATCGTCCACCTCGAAGCCTTCCCATGCCAGCCGTGCGCTGGCAACCTGATCCCAATCGGCGTGCGCCGAAGCGTTATAGACCTCGACAAGCGGCTGCTCAGCAAACAGGCGATTGTCCGTTGGCGGTGTGAAAAACTGTTGAAGTAAGGCACGAATCGCGGCGGGGCGTGGTAGCAGCACTTGTGCGCCGTCGTCGGTTGTCCAGGGCGTAACCTGATTGGGGCCAATCGCATAACTTCGCAAATGGGCGGCGTCCAGTTCGGCAGTCAGTGGCAGCAGCGATAAAACATCGCCCAGATTCAGATTCGTATCGACAAACGCGGTTAATTGACCCCACAGATCGGGCAAATGCGCGATCATGTCCTTTTCGAGCGCCTTGTGCCAGATCGCGCGCAAGACGATCTGCTGACGGCGGCCACGATCATAGTCGCTCGTCGTTTCGCGCGATCTGGCATACCACAAGGCCAGTGCGCCGTTCATATGGTGCATCCCGATTGGCAGTGTGTACCAGGCGTAGTTGGCTTCGACGCCTTCTTTGAGCAGCGGCGATTTGAGGTGATAATCGGAGAGTGGGCAATCAACCGCCACATCGATCCCATCGACTTGATCAACGATCTTTTTGAAGCCGTCAAAGTTGATGCGCGCGTACCGTTGAATCGAAATGCCCAGGTTGTAGCCAATCGTGTTGATGAGCAGATCGTTCCCCCTGCCCGGCCATTTCATAAAATCGCCATACTCCGCCGCCGCATTGATGCGATCTTTCCCCCAACGCGGGATGTAGACATATAGATCGCGTGGGATCGAGAGCAGCGCGACGGTATGCCGTGTGCGATTGATCGAAACGATGATCAGCGTGTCAGTGCGATACGTCGGATCAGCGGGGCGTTTGTCGCTGCCAATGAGCAAAATATTGAACAGATCGTCCTCACCTGTATAGGCGGGCGATACAGGGGCGGGCGCTCCGGCAGGTGCAGGGCGAGTTGGCGTTGGGCTGATCACAGGCGACGGCGTAAAGGTGGCGGTAATCGTCGGTGTCGAAGTAGGCGTAAACGTTGGTGTGGCAGTGAAGGTGTAGGTTGCTGTTGCAGTAGGCGTGAACGTCGCGGTAGTCGTGTCCGAGGGGGTAAAAGTGCTGGTTGGCAGTGCAGTGTGGGTGGCTGTCCAGGCAGGCGGCAAGGTGTGCATGATGTAGGGCGTCGGCGTACTGATCGTCACGCTCAACAGATCGGCTAAGCGAGTGGCGGTTTGCAGCGCAGCTACGAGTTGGCTTTCGGCTTGTTCAGTGCGGCGCGTGATAAAAGCACCACTCAGCACGATCAACACTATCAGGATCAGCACCGCGATCCACCATAAAATATGATTTCGAGTACGCATAGCCGATCAGTATAGCATGATGTTTAGAGGCCAAAGTCACAATAAACCTCAAAAAAGAATTAAGCGCGGGGGATGGCAAACTCGTACATGTCCTGCCGATAGTCGGTACGCTCGGCGTCGTTGGAGAGCAGCGGCCAATCAGCATCAGAGACATAAGTGACCAGCGTGCGGAAGCCCTCTCGAAAGGCGCAGTCGCGGATCGCGGTCAGGAGCGGCGGGGTGAGTGGCCGCGCTGACCAGCAGGTGACGCTGCATTCGCCCGACTGGCTTTCGGGATGATCGGCTTCGCGCAGAAACAGGATCGCGTTTTGCCCGGCGACGGTCAGTTTGAGATGCGCCATTGGCACATTGAGCAGTTCCGGGATGCCCGCTGCCCAATCCTGGGGGAACAGCTTTTCCCATTCTTGGCGTGCCGATTGGTAGCGGCCAAGCGGTATGCCCCAACCACGAATCTGTTCAGGGGAGCGGTCTTTCAGTTCGGATGCCTGATAAAAAGCGCGCCCGGCCTGCGTACTGATCCGAATCCGTCGCCCGCTGCGCGTGTGCCGAAAGCCATAACCTGTATAAAAATCGGGCGCGTCTGTCGCGGTGACACTGACTGACGAACAATTCATCAGCGTCGCCATCTGGACGATGTAATCGAGCAGCGCCGTGCCCAGACCATGTCCAGTGGCGGCCTGATGGGTATACAGAACGCCGATGTTCAAATGATGGCCGAAGGGCGCGGATTCGTGCCCTTCGTAGATTTCGGCTTCGGCCAGGACCTGCCCATCTTGTTCGGCAACCAGCGGCGTCCCAGACCCGGCTAGCAGTCGATTGAGGTGAACGGCGCACGTTTCAAGGCTCAGCCAGGGGCCGCCGTGCTGCCAGCGTTCATAGAGAGTCAGGTCGTCGTAGGCCACCGTCACGGGCTGCCCCGCCGCGTCGATGCGATCCCAGGTGGTCACATCTGACTTGTGAATGGCCGTGATCGCGGCGGTGTCCTGAAGGGTCGCCAGCCGAACGGTGATTGTCACGCGCTAAACCTTGTGATAAATCGAGATCGAGGCGCGCTGAATGCAAATGATCGGTGCCGATTGGATCAACCCGCCGCGTGTCTGGAAAAGCGGGTAAATGCGCGCGTCCGAAGCGACAATGAACTGCTGCAAACCGGCGTCGGCAAAATCGTTGATGCGCGCGTCGGGTCCCATGTGAAATTTGCCCTGAATGGCGAACCGATCCGTATAAATTACCAACGATTCGACGTGCGATAAAGGCATCAACTGGTCGGCAGGTGGTCGCACGTCGAAGGCGATCAGGGAGCAGGCGGCTTTTCGCACGACCAATTCGGCGGGTGTAATGCGCGTGGCCGGGTTAGTCGGTTCAAGCCCGATCAATTCGGCGTTGTAGACCGTCAGCGTGGTTTTCTGATCATCGTTGAGAAAGGTTTGCAGCGTGCCCATTGATTGCAGTTTGCCGCGCGCCTGAAAAGTATTGGTGATGACTGAGGCGGCAAATTCGGTATAGGACGGCTGCTCGATAATCGGGCCGGTCTGGGTGGCACGCTTAATGGTTCCCGTTTCGCGCTTGATCGTTCCGGTTTCGCGTTTGGTAAACATGGCCGACTAACTCCACATTCAGAAAATTTTCAGTCATTATAGCACTATAGGACTATCGGCGTATCAACCCCAACAAGAAGTGCTATACTTTGACCTACGCATTTTTGACCTGGACGCTGGAAAACGGATGCAAACAAAGACAGCTTTACGCATGTTGATCGTGCTGCTGATTGGAATGTTGGGCGCGTGCAGCCCGGAAGACGTGCCCAAAGCCGTGACAACAGGCGTCACTGTCTGGCAGGATAACGTTGGCGCACTGTACGCGGTGGCTTACAGACCGGATGGCAAGCAGATCGCGGCGGGCAGCGAAGGCAATCAAGTTCACATCTATAATGCGCTGACGGGGCAAATCCAACTCGCCATCCAGGCGAACCCCGGCGGCATCTCGACGCTTAGCTACAGCCCGGATGGAAGCAAACTGCTCAGTTCGGGGCCGGATGGCGTGCTGCGTATCTGGGATGCGGACAGCGGTAAATCGCTGCTGAATATCAGCGGACATAAAGACGCCGTGCGCGCGGCGGTGTGGAGTCCGACGGGGCAGCGGCTGTTGAGCGCCAGTTCTGATGGCACGATTGGGCTGTGGGACAGCGCAAGCGGGGCGCGACTTGCCACATTGCAAGGGCATGTCGGCGCAATTACCAGTGTCGCCTGGGCACCGAATGGCCGCAATTTCATCAGCGGTGGTACCGATGGAAAAGTCATCGTCTGGGATTCCGTCGGCAAGATACCGCTTAATGTGCTGGAGGGGCATACTGACGCCATCCGTGATGTTGCGTACAGCCCGAATGGTCAGTTGATCGCTTCGGTGAGCGCAGATCGAACCGTGCGACTATGGAATGCGGCTGGCGGCGGCGCGCTGTTGACGCTGAGCGGTCACAGGGATGACATTCTGCGCGTCCGGTGGGGCAAAGACAGTCGGCGGCTGGTCAGTGCGAGCCGCGACCACAGCGCGAAACTCTGGGACGCACGAACGGGGACATTGCTTGCGACGCTGCAAGGCCATTCGCGGGACGTGAACGACGCCGATTGGAGTCCGGATAACAAACAGATTGTCACAGTGGGCAGTGATGGCACGCTGCGGAATTGGTCAGTGGCGGGCATTCAAGCGCCGACACTCACCCCAACCCTTATCCCAACGATCTCTGCCACGCGCAAGCCATGACGAATCGGAGTAGAATGGTGGTAAGCATAAAGACACAATCCGGAAATTATAAGCGTGACAGATAGCAGCCGTGTGTTTCAGCTTGAAAGGCTGTACGCAGGTTTTAACGAGCAGCCGGGCGGCAGTGTGGATATTGTGGCACGCACGCCGGGCGTCAGCGCCGATCAACTGGCCGAGTGTCGGCGGCTGGCGAATTTGATGCCGCCCCCGCCCGCCCAGCGTACCGACGAGATGCCGGGTGCTATCGGGTTGTTCCGGGGCGAGAGCGTCGATTACATCCTGGCGAAGGCACAGCAGGGAGCGAGTGGTGCCCCGCAGTTCCAGTACATTTTCATGCCGAGTGTGCCGCTGCGCTTGTTGGGGGGCAATATTCGCCTGTTTGAGGCGTTCGCGCGTGAGCCGATCCCGCGCTTTGCCACGCCGCGTACCGATTTGCCACCATTCGTGCTGGATAACCCCGAAGCCGCCGATTCTGAAACGCAAATTGACGATTTGCTGTCCTTGATCGGCTTCTGCAAGAACAATACGAAAATCGTGGGTGGTCTGATCGCCGGGCTGGTACAGGCGATGGGGATCGGGGTGATCAATGCGCCGCTCTCATTACGGGATCGAATGACCTTTGTACAGGGCTTGCTAACGCTGCTGCCCGCGCCCGTTCGGGCAACGATCACCTTTGCCACCAGCGTGATCGATCCGGGACAAACCAATTCGCAGATCAAGTTTCTGGCCTCACCCGAAGCACGCCCCGGACGGCATCTGATCTTCGACTGGGGGACGGGCAAGCTGCTCAATGACGCACCCACCGATAGCTACAGCCATTTCATCATGGCGCAGCTTCGGCTTGACCCGGCACTGGTGATCGAACAAACCCAGAAGCTCGAACGGACGGCCATCTGGCGAACCCTCCGTAAAGATGATCTTGCCAATGCACTAGGCTGGGCGGCCAAGCGTGCCAGCCTGGACAGCGCGATTATCAATGGACAGGCGGCTGATCCGGTGATGGTGGCGGGGGTGCTGCGCGAAGACCCAACCCTGCCGGATGATATGCGGATCGCTTATGCGCGGCATTTGCTGGCCTTTGCGCTGACACTGGATGAACCGGGCGTAGCGGATATTTTGATGCCGCTCACCTCCAAGTTCAACACAGTGGCGGATGCAATCTACAATCAGTTGAAGCAATTTGCCGAGGGTGAACATGCCCAGGCCGTCTATAAGCTGATCATCCGCTGGGTGATGAGCCTCCCTGAAGCCGACGCCGAACGCTGGCGGCCACTGCTGACGGTGGCCGCGCGAACCAGCGCCAACGCAGTGATCGCAAAAGGCGATACGGTTAAACTGCGTGCATTCTTGGAATCATTTCTAAATGCGCCGCCCGAATTACAACTTGAGTTGGCAATGGCGCATGTGATCGGTGTAAGCCGCAGACCCGCCTACGCCGATGAACAGGTGGCGCGCAGCGTCTTTTTGCTGGCGGCGACGTTCCTGCCTATCGGCGGCTTGCAACGGCTGTCGAATGATGGCGCGCTGGTGGGCAAACTACCCGAAGCAATGCGGGTGCTGATCCCGCATCTCTCGCCCGGCGCGCAGCCGCCTGCGCCGCATGGCCTGCTGTCGCGGGCAACGGCTTCGTTTGAGCCAGCGCATCGCCCGATCATCCTGGCACGACTGACCGAATGGGCGATCCTGATGCAGCGCAGCGATCTGATCGATGCGACGGTGCTTTCCGGGCTGGTCGAGGTGGGACGTAAACCGCTCGGCACGCGCTTCGACTTGCTGACACAACAGATCATTGACAGTTTGAGCCAACTGCCCGTTTTGCGAACGCTCGATCCGGCCTCGGTGCAATATCTGGTCGCGCTCAGTCTGGTACGCGAACGCTTTGATGTGGCCGTGACGCAGCTCGAATATTATCAAAACATGCTGTATCAGGGCGCGCGTCAGGATGAACTGAGCCAGACCACACAGCGCATTTTCCGCGAAACGCCGCTCAGTGTTCCGCAACTGGAAGCGGCCTTCAGCGAAATGCAGGGTAGCCAGCTACGGCCATTGACGCGCGCGAATGCCTACCTGGGCGCATTGGTGGCAAACGATTGGAAGTCGGAACTGGACTTTGCCTTTCGGCAGTTGACCGATCTGTTGTGCGGCGACAGCGGCCTGATGCCGCTGATTGGCTTCGATCCGGTGCTGCGCCTGATGAAAGCCGAAGCGGATCGGGGCGATATGACCGAAACGTTGCGGCTGGCCTCGGCGCTGCTCGAAAATGCGCTGCAACTGGGGCCGCAGGGAACTGACCTGATCAACAAGGTCTACGCGCTCATCAACAGCGGGCAGCAGTCCACAACGGCGTCACTGGATGTGCTGCGTAATTATGTGCGTCGTGCGCCGCTGAACCAGGCCAAAATGGTGACGGACAGTATCGGCAAACAGAACGGCACGGACGTTTTTAGGGTGCTGGATACAACCTATCGTTTTCGCGTTTTGATGGGCGGCCTGGATTTTGCGGCCTTCACCGAAAACGTGACGCTCGGCGCGCAGCTTTTGATGGATATGGCAACCACCTACCACGAGTCACGCGAACTGCCGCCGATTCACAAACTGCGTCGAACAGTTGAGGCGATGACTGGCGGATTATCCAACACCGAACGGGAACGACTGGCAAACAACCTGTACCGGATCGCCGCACAAATCATTCAGCTTGGCAAGAACCGCCCCAAACCGAACAGCAGGCCGGAAAGCACAGCGATCATGCTCAAAAATGAGGCGGGGCCCGCATCGGGTATTGATACGCTGCGCTGGATCGGCGGGCACTTCGGGGAACCAGTGCGGCTGCGACTGGAACGGGCCGATACACCGCACCTGATGGGCAATCGCTCGGTCAATATTTTGCTGCGCGAAACGGACACACTGGTTGTTCTGTTCGATAATCTACTGGCGGCTTTTCCAGAGGGCGCGACACCGTTTGATAATGCGACGTTCAGGACTGAGGTTGACCAACTGTGGGGGCAAATCAAGCTGTATACGCAGCAGCAGATCGTCGCGCCACTGTCTGAGAATGCTCAACTATTGGCCGAGCTGCTGGTCGTCGTGAGCGATAAGGGCAATGAGCGCAGCCTGGCCGCCAATGGCTTTGGGCTGCAACTGGCACGAGGCCGGGCGCAGCCGCGTTCGGTGATCGATGCGCTGCGCTGGATCAACGGCTATTTTTTGAAGCAGCACACCTACTAATATTACGGCGCGGCGATTAACTCGACTTTGATCGGCCCGACATGGCTTTGCGCGGGCGGGATCGTCACATCTTCGTGAATCAAAGCCGCCCAGCACTCCTGCGGGTTGCGCGATTTGACCAGACTGCTCATGCGTACCGCGCCCCAAACCGTCGCGCTTTCGCCGGGATTAAGGTAGTAAAACGTCTGACCTTTGTCATCGGTGACTTTGTGCAGCGCATCGGGTGCGCCAATCGCCCAACGCCACGGGAAATCCGTCTCCGCCGTTTCGCACATCAGGCCGATCCGCCAGACGCCCGATTTGGAGATCGTCTTATCGGCGTATTTGGCGCTCAGTTGATCCCACTCGTAGACCTGACCCGGCCAGGGGCCAAGCGTGCGAATCGGGGTATTGCCGTAGTTGTAGACAACCAGCTTGAAGGTCAGTAGATCGCCCTGAGTGAGTTGCAATCTGGCCTGGGTTGATGTGACCCCGGCGGGCGGCTGAACCATTCCCTGAGTGAATGGCAGTGTGCCGTAAGTGACCGTGCTGCCGCTGGTTTGCGCTTTGATCTCCACCTGTGGCAAGCCGCCGTCTTTGAGCGTCACGGCGCTGGTTCGGCGCACGCGCTGACCTTCAATATCTTCGGCAACGGCCACGAGCGTATACTGACCATCGGGCGGCGGTGTCACATCGTTATCGACGCCGCCATCATAATCGAAGTGATGCGCGCCTGCTTCGCCCGGCTGCCGCATCTCGACTCGCTCCGGGACGTAGAAGCGCGTGCCCTTTGCATTTTCCAGGTAGACGGTCAGAGTCGCCTTCTTGGCAAGGTACACATTAAGCTGCACACGATCATCGACGCCATCCTGATTCGGTGTGAAAGTGGCGGGCGATACGCTGAAATCCTGAATAGTCGGCAAGACGCTGTCGGCCTCACTAACCGTCAGATTGCCAGTGGTTTGCGCCGTCTCACCATTTTCGGCCACTGCCTTGATCATCCAGGTATAGTCACCATCAGGAATCAGGCGCGCGTCAATTTCACTGGCAGGGGTTTCGCCGGGCAGGGTATAACCATTCACGACGCCGCTGAACAACACCTGATACGACTCGGCGGGGCGCAGCTCGTCCTTGCGAAAAGCGTATTCAGCGCCGTCCGATTTGCGCCGGAAGCTGATCGTGATCCGGGCGTTGCGGTTAAGCGTGTAGTGAATGCGAGTCGCGTCCTCTGTACCATCCCCATTGGGCGAAATGTGATCGAGGCTGAGCGACGCATCGCTGAGCAGTGGACGGGGCGGTTGCAGCAAGCGCGCTGCGCCTGCCCCAACCACGATCACTGCTACCAGTGCCGCTAACAACGTGAGAAGCGGGGAAAGCCGCATAGTTGATCCTTGTAAACGATCCAAACGGCGCGAGTCTAGCCCGGCACGCGGACTATTTCAACCTGTGTGTGCCTGACAGTCAGGGCGGGTCAGGTTATAATAGTGGGCAGCACAAAATACAACGAACACAGTGAGATTTTATGGCCGCCCCATCCGCCTTTGTCGAGCAGTTTCAAAAATATTTGAGCAGCGCACGGACGGCACAGGCCGCAGACACACACCATGACTTTCGGCGGCAAATTTTCCTGGCGTTTTTGAGCGATGCGTTTGGAATCGAATCCGAAGCGGTGGATGTCGAGAAGTTCTTGCGGATCGATGCGCGCAAAAAAGGCTGGATCGATGCGCTGTTCCGCGATCTGGTATTCGAGTTCAAGCGCGATTTTGAGCGTGAACGGGCGGATGGCCTGCGCGAACTGTACGATTATCTGCGAACCCTCAAGCGCGGCGCGGAGTCGGTGGGACTGTTAACGGATGGGCTGCGCTTTGAAGTGTATACGCTCAGCGGCGACAAACTGATCGAAAAGCCTGTCGATGTGATTGACCTGGGCAAAGTCGATGCTGAGACGGCGTTCCTGTGGCTGGATGCCTATCTGTTCAGCCAGAAGCAGGCACCGCCCACTTCCGCCGACATTGTGCGGCGCTTCGGTTCGCAAAGTCCCACTTTTCAGGCGGCGGCCAAAACGCTGCGCGGGCTGCTGGAACGAATGGCCGACTCGACGCTGGTGCAGACCAAACGGACACAGTGGCGCGCGGTGCTGGCAAAAGTCTACGGATCGGACGTGGGCAGCGATGAACTGTTCGTGCGGCACACCTTTTTGAATCAGTTTGCCAAGCTGCTGGCCTATGCCGCGCTGGGCGGCGAATCGCCCCGTGATGATAAAACAATCACGGACATTATCGACGGCGGCGGCTTTCGTCGTTTTGGTGTGAGCAACCTGGGGGAGATCGATTTCTTTGCGTGGGTGCTGGACGATCCGGCGGTGCGCGCCGAAGCCGCCGATATGTTCAGGCGGCTGGCACACAGCCTGACCGTGTACGATTTGCGACAGGTGAACGAAGACCTGCTCAAACAATTGTATCAGGATTTGGTAGACCCGGAGACGCGCCACGATCTGGGTGAATTTTATACCCCGGACTGGCTGGCCGAACTGACGCTTGAAGAAATCGACTATCGCCCCGGCCAAAGTCTGCTCGATCCGTCGTGTGGGAGCGGGACGTTTTTTTTTCTGGCACTGCGACGGCTGGCCGATAAGGGGCTGCGCGGCTGGGATTTAGTGAACTTCGCGCTGGCAAACGTGGCCGGGATGGATGTTCACCCGCTGGCCGTGACAGTGGCGCGCATCAATTATCTTCTGGCAATCACGCCGCACATGCGCGGGAGTGGTGGCCGGGCGGGTTATGCGCCGCTGCCCGTGTACATGGCCGACGCGCTGCAAACGCCCGAAGAAACAGGCGTCAATCAGGGAACGCTGATCGTGACCGTCGATGCAGGCAGAGGTGAATATTTCAATATCCCCGGCGAAGCGGCTGCTGTGCCGACAGTCTTCAACGACGTGATCGGTCTGATGGATGAATATGCCCGCGAGTCGGAAGCATCGATCAACCTGGGCGCTGGTAAAGCGTTTGGCGATGTGGTGCGGGCGAAATTCGTGGCGGCAGAACGGGGTATCACCGATGCGTCGGCACTGTACTGGGGCAGCAACCTGCGCCTGCTCAACCGATTGATCCGCGAGGGGCGTAACTCGATCTGGGCGTTCATGCTCAAAAACACGGCGCGGCCACTGCTGCTGAGCGCACAAAAGTTCGATGTGATCGTGGGCAACCCGCCCTGGCTCAGCTACCGTTTTGTGAGGGACAAAACCTACAAAGATGAAGTGAAGCGGCTCACCTTCGGCTATGGTTTGCTGACCAGCGGTGAGACAAGCCTGTTTACCCAGATGGATTTATCGACGCTGTTCATGGCGCACTGCGAACATACCTATTTGAAGCCGGAGGGGTTGATCGCGTTCGTGATGCCGCGCAGTGTGATCACCGGGGCAAAACAGCACCGCCGTTTTCAGGCACGTGGATTAACGCGGGTACTTGATCTATTGGGTGTGAGACCACTGTTCAATGTTCCAACAGCGGTGATGATCAAGCAAATGGGCAAGACGATCATAAATGCAATTCCGACGACCAAATACAGTGGACGGTTGCCGCGCCACCAAATGCCACTGAGCGAAGCACGATCTCTGCTGCAATGTGAAAGTACCGAAACTGCTTTATTGGGCGAAGTGAAGGTTGCCGGATCGTACTATTACGACGCAATTAAATCGGGGGCAGGTCTTTTCCCGCGCAACCTATGTTTCATTAAACCAGAGCAAATGATTGCATCAGGCGATACAGCATTCAATCCCGCAATGATAACCGATCCTGATGTGGATACCGACGCCAAAGTTCCTTGGAAAGGGATCAAGCTAAGCGGAACGGTATATGAAGAAAATCGCTTTGCCACGTTGCTAAGTAAAAATTTGCTGCCATTTGGCTATCGAAAGCTGCATATGGTAGCCCTGCCTTTCCGACTGGATGCTGGTAAGTTATTACCAATGGATCGTGATGCTTTCTTGGGTGCCGGAAAACCGGAAAGCTGGCGCGAATGGTTTGCCCCTGCGGATAAATTATGGGATGAGCGAAAAACACGCACTTCACAATTTGAACATTTGATCGATCAGTACAATTACATGCAAAAATTGACGTATCAACGCTCTAATGGCGTGTATAAGTTACTGTACAACAGCAGTGGGGTTCACTTGGCGGCATGTGTGATGGATACACATGGGGCAACGCCGCTCGTTTATGAGTACCCTACGCAAGGGTTTATTGCCGATTATAAAACGTATTGTTTTGAAACGGAAAGTGCCGACGAAGCACATTATCTCTGCGCGCTGCTCAATGCGCCATGCGTCGATTTTGCGATCAAAAAGCATCAATCACGCGGCAAGGGTAAGGTAGGAGAGCGCGATATTAGCCGGACGCCGTTTGAGGCGTGCGCGATTCAAAAGTTCGATGCGGCGATTCCCGATCACATGGCACTGGCACGGTTGAGCAAGGCGGCGCATGAGGCCGTCGCCGGGGCGGTGCTGAGTGGTCAGGTGGTCAAGGCGCGCAAGATGGCGCGGGCGTCGGTGGAGGGGTTGATCGCGGAGATCGACGGGGTGGCGAAACGGGTGTTGGGGTTGTAAGCCCTCACCCCCCAACCCCCTCTCCCTCAGGGCGAGGGGGAGTCCAATGGGAACGTGTTACAATGCCTGCTATGGAGTTTTTCCACTGTTAAGAGGCACTAAACATGACTGCCAATCCGGCGATCCCGCGTCCACCGTTCTGGTTTCGTCTGTCGATTATCAATGGAAATCTTCTGCAACTGGCAGGGCTGTTGATCGGCGCGTTGTTCCTGTATGTCGCGGCACATGCCGTCAGCAGCGCACTGATCCAGGTCATCCTGATGATCGTCGGCTGGCTCGTCATCTATCTGTGCTGCCATGCGTTCGGTCACTGGGTGATCGGGAAACTGGTTGGTATCCGCTTCAAGGGCTACGGGATTCGTGGCACGGATCACCCGGAAAATTATCCGTTCGGGATGCGCCACTTGATGCAGATCATCCCGTTTTTCACGGTGATGACCGAAAAAGACAGCATGGTTCAGGCCAGTGCAACCGCCAAAGCACTGATGTTCGCTGCCGGGGAAACTTCGACCTCCCTGTTCGAGATCGCGGCGGGTTGGTATGCCTGGCACGCGAACTTACCGGGCGGCGGCATTCTGTTCATCGTTTCGATTGTCTGGGCAGTGGCCGCAACTTTCGCCACTGCTGCCGCACCGAAGGGCGATTATGCGAAAGCGATCAAGGTCTTGCGCGAACGTCCTTAAGAAGTCGCGTCGTCGTGCGGTTGCGGCCTGTTCGCTATTCAATCGGTGTGCTGGTAGACTCCGAGGCGGGACGATACGGACAGACAGAGGGCAAGAGGGCAGAACGATGGCCGCTGCAACAGCACAGTTGACCGAACAATTGACAGTACGCAAAGTCGCGGATGACCTGAACTTCGGTTCGGGCGATATGAAAGTCTTTTTCGAGTTTCCCTGGGCGGTCTACAAGAACGATCCAAACTGGGTGCCGCCGCTGCTTTCGGCACGTCGGAAGCTATTGGACAGGAAAAAGAATCCCACCTGGGAATACCTTGAGGGCGAATATTATATTGCGTGGCGGGGTGATAAACCGGTAGGGATCATTGCGGCGGTCATCAACAGCCGTCACAACGAGGTCTGGCAGGAAAAGATCGGCTGGTTTGGTTTTTTTGAATGTTTTGACGATCAGGAAGCGGCGACGGCACTGTTCAAGGCGGCTTCGGAGTACGCGATCAAGAAGGGTATGACGACCTTACGCGGCCCGGCCAACTTCACGCTGAACGATGAATGCGGGTTGTTGATCGAGGGATTCACGAGGCCAGCGATCCTGATGCCGTACAATCCGCCCTATTATCAGCGGCTGATTGAAGAAAGCGGTCTGGCTTTCGCTAAGGTGATGGACTTAGAGAGTTGGTACTCGAACCCGGAACTGTTAGCCGGGGAAGATCGCAAAGGGCTGCCTGAGAAGTTGGTGCGGGTGGCCGAAATGACGAAAGCAAAGCGTAAGATCACCGTGCGAAAGTCCGATCTAGGCAGTCTGAAAGAAGATTTGAAGGCGCTGCGCGAAGTGTTCATTGCCGCGTGGCAAAAGAACTGGGGCGCAGTGCCGCCAACGGATCACGAGATGGATCACCTGTTCACCGATCTGAAGGATTACTACGATCCAGAGATAGCGCGCTTTGCCGAAGTCGATGGCAAGATCGTTTCGTTTGTGCTGGGCTTGCCGGACATGAACGAAGTGTTGCTCAAAGCCTATCCGCGTCCCGGCGAACCGGAAATGATTACGCTCGTCAAGGCGTTGTGGTTCTGGAAGATCAAGCCCGCCCTGACGGGTAAGCCGGGTATCAAGGGTCAGCGCGTACTGCTGTTTGGCGTTCGCCCGGAGTATCAGAGCATGGGCGTCGATGCCGTGATCAATCTGGATTTGTTCCAGGGCTTTTTGAACACTAAAAAGTATTGGGACACCGATTGCGGCTGGTTCCTGGAAACCAATCAACCGATGTTGGCGCTTGCCCGGACAATGCGCGCTGTGCCCTATAAACGCTACCGCTTCTTCCAACGTCCGCTCAGCGCATCGTAAAGAATATGAGACTACTGCTTTATGCTTGAACCCACCCTGCCAGACGATCTCGAAGAAAGCGAAGCGATGACCGTCGCGGCCAGCATCAGCGGCCAGACGATCCGTGAACTGTTTCGCAACCGCGACTTTATCCCGCTGTGGCTCGGCCAGATGGTAAGCTATATCGGCGATCAGTTCACGTTGATCGCGGCGCTGGCGGTGGTCAAGACGCTGGCAGGCAGCAACAGCGGTTTGGTCACGGCGGGGTTGGGTATCTCGAATGCCGCGCCGTCGATTGTGCTGGGCTTGATCGGCGGCGTCCTGGTAGATCGGCTGGATCGCAAGCGGGTGATGATCGTCAGTGATATTGTGCGCGGACTGGCATTATTTTCACTGCTGCTGGTCGGCAAAGATGCGAGTCGGTTATGGCTGTTTTTTCTGGTGCTGGCAATCACCGGGGCGGCGGGCACATTGTTCTATCCGGCACGCGCTTCGGCACTTCCGGCGATTGTCTCCAAACGCAATCTGGCTGCCGCCAATGCGTTGATCGAAGCCGGATTCGTGATCGCGCTGGTGTTCGGTTCGCTGTTGGCGGGCGTGCTGGTCGATACGTTTGGAGCGGGGGTGGCGTTCGCCTTTAATGGCTGCGCGTATTTGTTCTCGGCACTAATGATCTTTCTGATGCGAATCCCCAAGCGGGCGATGATCTACAGTACCGACAATTCACTGGGGCAGGTCTGGTCAGAACTGCGCGACGGCTTGCGCTACATCTGGACGACGCGTTCGATGCGCTACATCATGGGGCTAAGCGTGATGGTCGCCGGGTCTATCGGCGCGGTGCTGATCCTCTCACTGGATTATCTGACCAAAACGCTGAACGTAGGCGCGGGCGAATACGGCCTCGTCGTGGCGATTCTGGGAATCGGGATCGTGATCGGCGGCATCCTGATCCGGCAGCTTTCGCGCTATTTGCCGACGAATCGGCTGGTCGGTCTGGCGATGGCGCTGAATGGCTTGGCCGTGCTGGGATTCATTTTGCGCCCGTCGTTCGCAGTGGTGTGCATGTTCACAGCGTTGATCGGCTTTAGCGTGGTGGTGGCGCGTGCCGTGCTGAGTACGCTCGTGCAGGCCATCCCGCCGGAAGAATATCGCGGACGGGTGCAGGGCGCGTTTAACCTGATCTTTTCCGCGCCGCTGGCAATCGCTGTCGGGATGGCTGGATTACTGGTGCAGGTCTTTTCCGGTAACACGATCAAAGCAACTGATTTGCCGGGTATCCCGGCGGCGCTCGATTTCGTCACATTGCCGGGGCGCGAGTGGATCGTCTTTGCCGGGTTTGGCGTGGCGCTCTTGCTCACGGCGCTGCTGGCGGTTAATATGTTGCGTGGAATTGACGAAGCCGTTTACAGCGAAAGCGCATAGGACTCATGCCGAAAGTGCTGATTGTGGATGATGAATTATTTACCGTTGATATGCTGGAAACGTTTCTTCAGATCAATGGTTACGAAACGATAGGCGCGTATAACGGTCAGGATGGGCTGGCGCTGGCGCAGATTGAATCGCCGGATGTGATGCTGCTCGATTTGATGATGCCTGACCTGGAAGGATACGAAGTTTGCAAGCAGTTACGCGCTTTTCCGCAAACGGCCAAACTGCCTATATTGATTATTTCGGCGCGCACTTCTCAAGTGGATAAAGATCGGGCTTTTGGGGCAGGCGCGGATGGCTATTTGATCAAGCCGATTCAGTTCCCAACCCTGCTCACCGAGTTAAACCGGGTGCTTGCGCCAAGTACCTCAAGTTAATTATGCCCACACCCGAAGAATTCAACGCACTGATGATTAATAATCTGGTTGGGCTGATCGGGATGCGTTTGACCGGGATCGACGGCCAGCGTGTCACATCGGAACTGACCGTGCGCCACGAGTTGCTGGCACCGAATGGGTTTTTGCACGCGGGTGCAGTGGTCACGCTGGCGGATACAACATGTGGTTTTGGTACACTGGCGAATATCCCCGAAGGTGGAAGCAGCTTCGCCACGATTGAGCTAAAAAGCAATCTGATGGGTACGGCACGTGAAGGTCTCGTAATCTGTGAAGCCAATTTAGTTCATGGCGGGCGCACGACTCAGGTCTGGGACGCGGTAGTGACGAACGCCACCACGCAAAAAATAATGGCGCTGTTCCGCTGCACGCAGCTTATTATTTACCCACGTTGAGTTTTGACGGCACTTCCATCCCGTAGCGGCGTAAGGCACTGTGCAGAATACTTGTGATGAGCCACCGATAATCGTAGCCTGATAGATTCACACACAGACATAGATCGCTGAAATCGGGCGACATGCCAGGCAGCGTGTTGATCTCCAATAGAAATGGTTCACCCGCCTCATCGAAACGAATATCGAGGCGCGATACATCCAGCGTACCCAGCGCGTTATAGCCATCCTGCGCCAACTTTTGTACGCGCGCCATCGTTTCCGGGGGTAAGTCTGTCGGGATGAACAGATAAAATGTTTCGTCGCTGTGCGTCTTGATATGATTGGTGTATAAGCCCATTTCTTCGGGCATCACTTGAGTCGTATCGATCTGAACAGGTTGCAGCACCACTTGATCGGGCAGGTTGCCGATGACACCGACGGTCACTTCGCGGCCAGACAGATAGCGTTCGACAATAGCAGGCTGCTTGTAGGTGGTCAGTGTGTAGCCAATTCGTTCGCGTAGTTCGGCGTCATTTCGCACCACTGACTTCGTTGTGATTCCGATGCCCGTGCCTTCCGAAAGCGGCTTGACGAATAACGGAAAACGCAAATCGGGATCGAGCGGCTCATCAACACGGGTGAAGACCTGCCAGGGAGCGGTTGCCAGTCCGAACGTTTTCCAGATGCGCTTGGTCATGGCCTTGTCCAGGCTGATGGCGTGCGTCAGGATTTTTGAGCCAGTGTACGGGATTTGCAGCATTTCGAGCAGGGCGGGCACTTGCGCTTCACGCGAGTCGCCATGATGTCCTTCGGCCAGGTTGAAGCAAATATCAGGTTTGGCGGCGCGGATCGTATCGAGCAGGCTTTTATCGGCTTCCAAGAAGGTGACGCGATGGCCTTCTGCTTCCAACACGGCGCGAATACCGTCAATTGTGCGCTCCGAATCGAGATCAGACCACGCATCAGGCGGCATATCGTCGGAATGCGGGGCGTTCTTTTTCAGGTTGGCAAGAATAGCAATGTGATAATTCATGTGAAGGTGGATTTACTTCCCGAAAATTTGATCGACGCCCAAGCTCAGATCGGGTAGCGTCGGTGAAGCAACTGTTTTGCCAGCCGTTAATTGCTGGATAAGTTGATAGCCTGTTTCACTTGGCTGCGTGTGCTGGATCACAAGTTTGTTGTTAACATCCAGTATCCAGTATTCAGGGATGCCCGCCTGAGCGTAGAGCATCGCCTTCTCGATCTTATCAAAACGCAGTGTGGAGTCGGACACTTCAATGACGAGATAAACATCAGTGGGTGTTGGATGCTTATCTTCATAGAAATCGGCGCGCGGATGCAATACGGCAAAATCGGGTTGTGGCGACGAATCATCGGAGATTAAGATCGGATTTTGAACGGCGATAATGCTTTTATCACCCAACAGGCGAGTTAAAAGCACCGTAATGCGGTTGACTTTACCAGAATGTGGGCTATCAATTGGCGGCATTTCGAGTACGTCTCCTTTGATGAGTTCCACATGGTCATCTTCCGACAAAATGCCGATTTCACCCATGCGGTAGTAGTCCGCGACTGTGAAATGCCGAAGTTGAATGGGGGGCACAATATCTTTGGGGTTGTCTTGAGGCTTCCTGGCAATCTCGATCTGTTCTATCGGTTTTTCTTGTGCAACCATATTCGCCCCTCACCTTTTCTGTACAGGTCTAGACTTTACCATAACCTACCTAATGGCACATGATAGAGGCCGGGTATCTCCGACCTCGCCTCAGTTTTTGACAAGCCGATTCAGCACCTAGTGGTGTTCGGCGCGCACTTTGGCATGAATAAACCCAACAGCATCCACGCCGATCACGCCGTCGTCCTGACGCCCACGTAAGTGCGTTTCGTGGAAGCCCTGCGGCTCAATCGTCATCGCTTTGTTTTGGAGCAAGCCTGCTACGCCTTGCTGACCGCGTTCTTCACTGGCACGACTCTGGCAAGCCGGGCAAGTCGTTGGATCGTGTTTTTGATAGTGTTCCGGTTCGGTGTAGGTGGTAATGAAACCTTCATAGTTCCGCAGCACGACTTTTCCGGGCGCTTGTGAGATCAGGTAGTTAGGCATAACGGGCACTTTGCCGCCGCCACCGGGCGCATCGACGACGAACGTAGGGATCGCGTAGCCGCTGGTATGGCCGCGCAAGGCTTCGATGATCTCAATGCCTTTGCTGACGGGTGTACGAAAGTGCCCCGCGCCCTCAACCAGATCGCATTGATACAGGTAGTAGGGGCGCACGCGGTTTTTGACCAGTTTGTGCAGCAAATCTTTCATGATGTTCGCACAGTCATTGATCCCAGCCAGCAGGACGGTCTGCGCGCCCAGTGGAATCCCGGCATCAGCCAGCATCGCCATCGCCCGCGACACTTCCGGCGTGATTTCCTTCGCATGATTGAAGTGAATGTTCATCCACAAGGGATGGAACTGCCGGAGCATATTTACCAGCGACGCATCAATACGCTGCGGCATGAACACGGGGACACGGCTGCCGATGCGGATGATCTCCAAATGATCAATCGCACGTAACCGTCGCAGAATGTGTTCAAGCATCTTTTGCGGCAGGATGAGGGGATCGCCGCCGCTTAGCAGCACATCGCGGACTTCGGGATGCGCGGCAATGTAGTCGATTTGCCGATCATAGTCCTGCCGGGCAAACTGCGCGCCGGGGTCGCCCACAATGCGCGCGCGCGTGCAGTAACGGCAGTAGCTGGCACACTGCGTCGTGACCAGCATCAGGACGCGATCCGGGTAGCGATGAACCAACCCTGGAACCGGGCTGTGTGCATCTTCGGACAGCGAATCGGCCATCATCGAGTCGAAGCCTTCCAGCTCTGCGCCCGTTGGGATCACCTGTCGACGGATCGGGCAGTTGACATCATCGGGATCGATCAGGCTGGCAAAATAGGGCGTAATATCCAGCCGAAAGCGATCCTTCGCCGAAATGCCTTCGATTTCGCCGGGGGTCAGGTGGATGAATGTTTGCAGGTCTTCCAGGGAATTAAGGCGGTGGCTGAGCTGCCACTTCCAGTTTGCCCAATCGCTGTCGGGGACGTTTGCCCACAGCCTGGGACGGGGGGTTACAGGTAGGCGGCGTTCACTGGGAGGCTCGTCTGAAGCGACGAGCGGTGAGGTTGACTCTTGTGCGTTAAGGGCGACCATTTTAAGTCTTGCTGCTCCTCTGCAACAAAGAAGCTCGATTCGGCATCAAGCTCCCGAAATTTGTGTGCAAATCATAGCATAAGCAGGTGTTATAGAGTAGTGCTAGTTCGGTGGCAAAAACGTACTTTAAGAGTTTGTGAAGTGCTAGAACTGTTACGCCGAAAACGGCGCTCGTGGCACAGGATTTCTGGTGTTAAAAACGCAAACTTCTCAATGGACCCTGAGTGGGTCATTCGTCAGTTGTACTTTGGATAAATTACGCAGCAAAGGGTTTTTTATTCCTGCTCTGCCAATCAAGTGATCCACTAACAACTTGGCCGTTTCGATGAATCGTACTATACTATGTATGCTCGTATTATGAGGAAATCAGCCATGCGAACAGCGATGCGATTACGGCAAGAGCAGCAAATTGATGAACGCAAACGCCTGAAACCCGCACAGCAAATCAGCTCGGTTGTCGATTTTGATGCTGCCCAAGGAACTTCGTCGCAAAATAGCAAGCATGGCATCAGCACTGCGACCATACTCCATATGCAGCAAACACAGGGCAACGCTGCTGTTCGCCGGATGTTGACGCAGCAGCCGCAGTTGAGCATCGTGCAGCGCGATGATGATGACGATGACGACGCCAATCAATCCGTCATTGAGGCACAGGATAGCCAACCGGAAGACAACCCATCGGTTGAACAGCCCGAATCCGATAATAGCGAACTCGTTGAGCAAGCTGAGTCTGTGGATAGCCAACCGAACGACACTGAACCACAGGACAGCAGCGACGACCAATCGGATAATGAAAATGGAGGCGTTGATGCTACTGGTGAGTGTTCGATTGAGCCGCAAGGGGAGGAATTAGCAGCCGAAGGAAAGGGCTGCACAAAAGTGAGCCTGCATGGCCTCACTCTGCCTGGCTACGATCATGGCAAACCCCGCCCGCCGACTTTGCCAGGCAATGCAATAACCAGCAAAGTGGACAAGAATAAGACAAAGGCGTCTGGGACACTGACCGTAACCTACACCGCTAATCCAAAAATAACGCTGCCCAAACCGCCTGATAACTGTTCAGACTGTCAAAAGGCAGCGGCGCAAACCTTCATCGACACAACCCTTACCACTCATGAACAAGATCACGTTAAAAGATTCAAAGGTGCTTACGACGGCACGGTTTCCCTTCCCTTCGACTTCACAGTAAGGACGAATCAAATCGTCATCGCGCTCACCAATGTGATGAATAAAGAGGATGTACAACGCGCTAACAGGGCCAATGCCACGATCTCGGAGATTGATCCATTCATTGCGTCAATTCCGGGAATGGATTGTAACTCCTAAGCATCATTCGTCTTTGGTCTTCAAAACGAGTCCTGATTTCAGAACTCATTTAACGCGCGGCGGCCATGTCCAAAGCCAGCACGTCAGTCGCAAGTAGCAATTTTTCCTGCTTGAATTTACCTTCTTCTAAACGGCGCTTATCATCGCTCGTGATACCTTCGGCCACACGCTTGCGCGCCAGTTCTGCATTATCGGCATTGATCTCACACAAAACAAAATGGCGATGATGTTGTTTGCAAACAAGGCCGACTGTCCCCGACCCACCAAACGGATCGATGATTAACCCATCCTTTGGGCACGACGCCAAAACTATCGGTTCGATAAGTTCTGTAGGGAAAGCGGCACAATGAGCGCCCGTAAAAGGACTGCCAGTGATTTGCCATACAGATTGAATATTGGCACCCGTTGGCGTGAGCATCGAACTGCGATCATAGTAGTAACGCTGGCGCTTGGAAAACATGAAAACGTATTCATGGGCGTGCGTTGGCCGATCCTTAACGCTCTCACTGGATGAAGGACGATGCCAGATAATATCGCAACGTAACAGCCAGCCATCCTCTTGCAGAGCTAACGCAACCCGCCAGGGAATGCCGATCAAACTTTTCATGGGCAACCCCATCGCATACAGATTGCGATTGCGCTCACCACGCCCTGTTTTTGGCACGCCGTTCATATGTTTCCGGCTATAGCGCGATGTTTTGCCTTGTGAGCCGCCTTCTTTATGCTGGCTTGTAGCTCCTACATAACTGTCTCCGATGTTAAGCCAGAACGTGCCATCTTTACGCAAGACACGCTTTGCCTCCCGGAAAACATCGACCAGAGCAGTGATATACGCCTGGGGAGTCATTTCGAGACCGATCTGATTTTCGGCGTCGTAATCGCGCTGTCCGAAATAGGGTGGCGAGGTGATGATCGCGTTGACACTTTCGGTAGGCATTGTTTTTAGGCAGGAGAGCGCATCGGACTGCTGCACAGTATCAATAAATGGCTGTATCGCGTTCATCTTTTACCCCTGACTCAAAACATGCGTTCGGTGTCTATGATACTACAATCGCTAAGATTTGTTAATCGCGTGAAACTGCTTCCATGAATGGTTCAATGAAAGTGTGGTCAACAACATTGGTTAGATGGTAGCGTTGGACAAGTCCGTACAGTTCTCGAACTGTTGAATAAGGCATGAATCTGGTTCGCAGTTCTCGGAAAATAACTTGGTTTGCTTCTTTGACAACTTTGTTTCTCAAATGATTTGGAGCTACGACGGTAAAGTTCATAGAGACAGCGGGAATGGTGCTTTGCAGTTTGTGCATTCGCGTGAGACCCGATGTAACACCTGTACTGTGTTCAATTTCAATGACGGCGGGAATACGGGAAAAATCTTGTGTGAACCAAATACAATCAACGAGTGAAGCGGCTTGTTTGGCATGACCTTTATAGAGAATATCCACTTCTTCCAATGATTGGATAACTCCGGGTAGCTCTCCAAGGGTTTTTTCGCGTACTGGAATGTGGCGATCATTGGCCGCAATCCACGTCCGAAAGTTCAGTGCGTTCCCAATCTCAATCAGGGCAATTTGCATTTGTGTGTGAATGGTTTTAGCTTCAATCGAGTCCAGATCGTCGGAGAGCATCTCCGAAGTGATGCCAATATGCCCAAAATCAAGACCTAGCTCTAGTTCAGTGATCGTTTCATTGTATTCTCTGATTGCAATCTCACCTGAAGGATGCTGCTCATCAGGACACCACATAATATGTTTCAGGTTTTGGAGCATTTCGCCGGTATAGCTGTCAAAGCGTACCGGAAAACACATGAAAAAATGAGGGGTATATGCCAATAACGTTTCCAATGCAGAACGACTATTGCCACCTGCACTGAATAGTCGATCTACATGGAGCGGGTAATTTGGTTTATTTGAGCAGACTGTTGCAATTCGAGCCAGTTGAGCGGTGCTTACGTTACCAGTTCCGCGCTCAAGCTGGGTATTCCAACGGTTAAAACTGATTGGGCCTTCTGGTTTTTGAATGCGCGTCACCTGAAGTTTGGAAAGGCCACTGAAATAATTATAGGTACGTTCTGTACCCAGGTGTTCAATTTCATTTAACAGGTCAGCAATTGTTAGTTTGGGCATTGTTATTCAGCCTCACACTTCCGTCACAATTGCAAAAACCATCGGACGGCGGCGTGTCTCGTTGTGGATCATCTTGCCAAGTGCCTCTTGAACAATAGCTTGCCGTGAGCCGTTCGCGTCTGGCGATTGATTGATCGCACGGCGCACTGTTTCGCGCATCTGATCGACCAAATCTTCAGCGTCGCGCAGCATTGTAAAGCCGCGTGAAATGATCTGTGGCTGCCCGATAAGCTGCTGATCAATGCGGCTGATCACGGCACTGACCAGCACAAAGCCATCGCGTGACAGGTTTTCGCGCTCATGCAAAATCTCCGGCGTGATCTCACCAACAGTTGCGCCATCGACAAACACATAACCCCCTGGAAAACGCGGCAAAATCTTCATGGTCTGCGTCTGATCGAACTCGATGATCGTGCCATTTTCAATGACTGCGATGTTCTCACGCGGGATGCCCACCTGTTCAGCTAACAGGGCGTGCTGCTTCAACTGGCGCAGTTCGCCGTGTACAGGCACGAAATAGCGTGGGCGAACCAGATTAATCATCAGCTTTTGTTCTTCCTGGCTGGCGTGCCCCGAAACGTGTACCGCCGCAATCGGATCGTAGATCACATTCGCGCCGCGTTGAAACAAGCGGTTGATCGTTCGATGTACCGATTCCTCGTTGCCGGGGATCGGGTGTGCAGACATGATCACCGTATCGCCGGGTAATAAATCAAGTTGGCGGTGACGGCCAGTTGCCAGACGACTCAGCACCGCCGACGGTTCGCCCTGAGTGCCCGTTGCCATAAACACCACCTGATTCGGCGGCATCTTGATCGCCTCATCGACGCTGACGAGCAGCGCGGGCGGCAGGGTCAGATAGCCAAGATTAACGGCCATGCGGATGTTATCGGTCATGCTGTGCCCGGTGATCCCTAATTTGCGATCATAGCGTTGGGCAGCATCGGCCACCTGCTGAATGCGTGAAATCAACGATGCAAACGTCGCCACGATGATTCGGCCTGGGGCGTTGCGGAAAACTTTATCAAACGCATCGTCAATCACGCGCTCTGAGGGCGTCCAGCCGGGGCGATCCGCGTTGGTGCTATCGGACAGCAGAAGCAGCGTTCCCTGAGTGGCGAAGCTGGCAAGTTTGGCGAAATCGGGCGGCCAATTATCAACAGGGGTGTGATCGAACTTGAAATCACCCGTATGCACGATCAAGCCCACCGGCGTATGAATGCCCAGCCCCACGCCGTCGGGGATGCTGTGGCAGACGTGGAAAGTCTCGACTTTGAACGGCCCCAAATCGAGCGTATCCCCGGCGCGGAAACGGATCATCTGCACTTTGTCGAGCAGTTTGGCACTGCGGAGTTTCACTTCGAGCAAGCCGCAAGTGAGCGGGGTAGCATAGATGGGCGCAGGAATGGTCGCCAGTACATGCGCGATAGCCCCGGTATGGTCTTCGTGGCCGTGCGTCACGATGATTGCGCGGACGGTGAGACCTTCCTGTTTCAGCAGATAATTAAAGTCAGGGATAATGTAATCAATGCCGAGCATATCGCTTTCGGGGAACATGATGCCCGTATCGACGATGATTGCATCATTGCCATACTGAAAAGCCATCATGTTTTTGCCGACTTCGCCCAGACCACCCAGCGGAATGATCCTGAGCGTCGCAGAGTCCGTCACATTCATAAAAATTTTGTCCTGACTGGCTGCATTTCCGGGAAACAAAAATACCCGCAACGGCATTAACCGTTCGGGCATTATTTTACCGCTTATTGGTGGCTTTTCGCCGGGCTATCGAGAAGTGGGCGAGTCAGTCGCGCATGACACGGATCGCGTTGATGCCGCGCCCGGTCTGCTCCAGATCGAACGAGACGCGATCCCCACTCTGCAATTTACGCAGACCCTGACCGATAATTGCCGAATAACGTACCGGGACACAATCACCAGTTTCGGTTTGGATGATGCCACGTCCGCGCGTTGTGTCAAATTCGCGGACGATGCCATGATAATTGGACGGATTCATAACGCTCCCTCAAAAGAAAAAGATGTAAGTCAGAAATCGTTTACCGAAAATCGCACAAATATAATTGCCAAATATTCGGCAAATTGCTGATCTGCTGGCAGTATAGCGAACTCTGCCATAATGTCAACGAAGATTGTATATAGTTTTGCTCAAGAAATAGTGTTGAGGACAATGATTGTTAGAGGTTTGGGATAGGCAGGTTGATTATGCCGTGTTCTTGCGCTGGTTTTGATTTTTGCCTCGGCGGATTTTCCACGAATCGCTAGAATAGTGTGACGCTATCCCTTACGGCACTGGAACACGCGCACTATGAAGTTATTTATCAGCTATTCCCGCGACGACAAAGCCTGGGTCTATGAATTGTGGCGGGTGCTGCGCGATGAGGCCAACCACGACGCCTGGATTGACCGCCGACTTGTACCTGCACAGGATTGGTGGCACACGATTCTGGAAAACATCGAGACGTGCGACTGCTGCCTGTACGTGATGACGCCCAAATCAGTGGAGTCGATCTACTGTCAGGCCGAACTGAATTATGCTCTGGCGCTCAATAAGCCAGTGCTGCCCGTGATGCTCAAACCGTGCGATCTCCCTTCGGAACTCAGCACGCGGCGGATTCAGTATCAAACCATCACCGATGATATGAACCTTGACCGGGTGTTGTTCCGAGTCAGTCAAGGGCTGAACGATGTTCAGATCAAGCTGCTGCGTAATGAATATCCTGCCCGCACCGCCAGCAGACCGCCCGTCCCCGAACCTGAAAAGAAGCCCGAACAAGTCTCCGAAGTGTTTATGCTGGCCGAAGAAGCCGCCAGCGAAAATAACCTGTCCCTAGCCGAAAAGTTATTTCAGCAAGTGATCAACGCTGATCCGCAAGGTTGGGGGCTGGCCGCCGCTGACCGCTTAGCCGAAATCCGCTTTGAACGGGATCGTGACCGTGATTATGCGAACATCGTGCAAATGGCGAACAATCCGGCGCATGTCAAAGGCGCGCGTGCTGCCGCGAAGATGTTTAGCCAAAAGTACGGAACGGCGCATGATCCGAAAAGTGTGTTGACAGGCTTGCTCAATGACGCAGTGGTCAGCCCGCCACTATCCAAAGTGGAAGTCGTTGCAGGACCACCCGTGCCGCCCAAAATCACGAATCCTGAGCCTAAACCTGTTGAATCGCTACCCGCGAAGTCCGAACCCGCTCCCGGCACGCGCATGACCGACTCCAAAGGGATCACGATGGTCTACGTGCCTGCCGGAAAGTTTATGATGGGCAGCAATGAGCAGGATGACGAAAAACCTATTCACGAGCAGATCATCAAAGCACCGTTCTGGCTGGATTTGACGCCCGCGACCAACGAAAGCTATGCCCGTTTTATCGCGGAAGGTGGCTACCGGACACAAGCATTTTGGACGCCGGATGGATGGCAGTGGTTACAAGATCAAAGCCCCGCCCTACTGCGAGTCGTGGGAGGAGGCAAGAAAGGAGCGAAAGATTACCCGACTTTAACTGCACCGAAACAGCCGCGCGTCGGTGTGACGTGGTACGAGGCTTACGCCTATTGCCAATGGCGCGGCGGGAGATTGCCTACTGAGGCCGAATGGGAATGGGCGGCGCGCGGACCTGAAAATCGGATTTATCCCTGGGGAGACGAGTTCGTTTCAGAATACGTCATTTACGGCCAAAACAGCGGCAACAAAACAGCGATTGTAGGCGATGGCATCCGGCGTGAGGGCGCGTCGTGGGTTGGGGCGCTGGACATGAGCGGCAACGTTTGGGAATGGTGTAATAGTTGTTACGGGTCTTATCCATTCAATGCAAATGACGGACGAGAAAGTACGGATGATGGTAATAGAACGCGTGTGCTGCGGGGCGGCTCGTGGTTCAACGACTCTACGGTTCTCCGCGCGGCGAACCGGCTCAGGCTTGCGCCTGGCAACGAGAACTTCGATCTCGGCTTCCGGTCTGTCCGCTCTTCTTAATGTTACTGATCTTCTGTCTTCTGATATTCTGATCTTCTAACTCCTGTTTTCTGATTCGGTTAAATTGTTAAGTCGTTATCAAGACGCGGATCCCGCTGTAAAATGGCGCTCCGCGCCCCGCCCAAAATGGATTTTCGCAGGGTTGAGCAGATTGACAAATTTGCCAAACCCAATTTCTTGACACACCCCCAAAACAATCATACACTCTTGCCGACAGATTATATATTATATATAACTGCACCTTAAGGAGTAAAAACAATGAAGCGTTTTAACCTTCGTGCGCTCGTGATCCTGACGCTGATCGCCGTCGTGATCATGGGTGCGTTCCACACCGCGCCCGCCCAGGCGCAAAAAGCCAACACCGTCACAATCACCTTCACGCAAGAGCCGGACAGCCTGAATCCGATGTATACCACGCAGTATTTTTCGGGCTTGACCACCGAATTGTGGTTATACGGCGCGTGGAGCTACGACGATAAGTTGAACCTTGTGCCGCGCCTTGCCAAAGAAATCCCGACTGCCGAAAACGGCGGCGTGAGCAAAGACGGCAAGGTGATCACGATCAAGCTGCGTAGCGATGCGACGTGGTCAGATGGTGAGCCGGTCACGTCGGATGACTTCGTGTTCACGGCGGCGATGTACGCTTCCGAGAAGAACGCGCCGCAAGGCCGCACCCCTTACGATCAGGTGACGGTCACTGCGCCCGATAAAACAACCGTTGTCGCCACTTTCAAGGATGCCTATGCGCCCTGGCCTGCGACGTTGTTCAACCGCGTGATCCCGGCACACATACTCAAGCCGATCTTCGATAAGGACGGCACGATTGATAAGGCCGATTGGAACACCAACCCAACCGTTGGCAACGGCCCGTTCGTCCTCAAGGAATATCAGAAGGGGCAGTTCCTGTTGTTCGCCCGCAACGAGAAGTTCTGGGGCACAAAAGCCAAACTTGATCAGATTTTGATCAAGGTGACTCCCGATGATGCGGCGCAGGTCGCGGCGGTCAAGGCGGGCGATTCGGATATCGCTGTGTTCCTGAGCGCGCCCGATGCGGCTGATCTGGCGAAAAACGCCCCGGTTGAAATCGCTACCGTGCCGTCCGGCTACAACGAAGGGCTGTACGTCAACCTGAACAAGGAAAATGGACACCCGGCGCTGCAAGACCTGAAAGTACGTCAGGCGATCAGCATGGCGCTCAACCGTGACGAACTGATCGCGGGCGTCGAAGCGGGCATTGTCAAACCTTCGGCGGGTTTCTGGGACGGGACGCCTTATCAAGACCCATCCATCAAGCCGCCCGCTTTCGATCTGGCAGGCGCTAAGAAGCTGCTCGATGACGCGGGTTGGAAGCCGGGCGCGGACGGCATTCGTGAAAATGCCGGTGTAAAACTTAAGCTGCGCTATGCCACCAACAGCAAGGATGTCCGCAAGGACGCCCAACTAATCGCGCAGAAGCAGCTCAAAGACGTGGGCATTGATACCGAACTGATCAACTATCCGAATAAGACGTTCCTGGATAGCTACGCAAAGGATGGCCCCATCGCCACTGGCAAGTTCGATCTGGCCGAATGGTCATCCAGCCCGAACTTCCCCGACCCGGAAACCGTGCGCTTCAAGTCATCGCAGATCGGCACGAAGGATAACAACTTCGTCGGCGCGAACTGGTATCACATCAGCAACCCGGAGATGGACAAGCTGTTCGACACCGAAAAGACAACGGTAGATGCGGCTGGACGACTCAAGCTGTTCAACCAGATCAGCAAGATCATGGCCGATAATGTCTACTGGATTCCGTTGTGGCAAGACCCGGACATCTGGGCAGTGAACAAGCGCGTCACAGGCATCAAGTTCAGCGGCGCAACACCCTTCTGGAACGTCGCTGAGTGGGCGGCGAAGTAATACAATATCGCCATTCGCTCTGTAGGGGCGCTGGCTTGCCACGCCCGTCGCAATATGGCCTAACATTTGTGTTTCGTTCGTTTTCGGTGATTTAATTCAAATCTTACACCTGCAAGCACCTGCTAGCAGGTGTAAGTCGCTTCTAAACAAAATACCTCAGACGCTTATTTGAGACTCGAAAAAGAACTTCCCATGACTCGTTACATCATCCGGCGCATTTTGCAAGCCATTCCGCTCTTGTTCATCATCAGCGGCATCCTGTTTATCCTGATGCAAAACATCGGCGATCCGGTTGCCACAATGGGAGGCCGCAAACCGCTCGATGAACAGGATCGGATTCGGCTGACCTGCCAGCTTGGCCTGGATCAACCGATTTTCACGCAGTACGTCTACTGGCTGATCGGCAATGACTGGACGCAGGTTGACGCAAACTGCGACGGCGTACCCGATACACCCGGCACACGACGCGGCATTGTGCGCGGCGATTTCGGCAGCGCCTTGAGTGATCGTCGCCCGGTGACAACCGTCGTTGGTGAGCGAATCGGCAATACGCTTTTATTGATGATCCCGGCGCAGGTGTTGATCATCCTGTTCGGCGTTGGGATCGGGATTTTTTCGTCACTTCGGCAGTATTCAGTGATTGATAACCTGTTCACTGCGCTGTCGTATATTTTTCAATCCGCGCCGATCTTTTTGATCGCACTGCTGCTCATCTATATCTTCAGCGTGAACTTCAAACAGTGGGGGTTGCCATCGCTGCCACCGAATGGCATGTACGATCCACTCGGAGATCGTTCGGCGGGGGATGTGCTGCTGCATATGATTTTGCCCGTGCTGAGCATCACCCTGATCAGCATCGCCGGGTACAGTCGCTTCGTGCGTGCCAGTATGCTTGAAACGATCAACGCCGATTATGTCCGTACCGCGCGTGCCAAAGGCGTCACTGAACGGCAGATCACCTTGCTGCACGTTCTGAAAAATGCGTGTTTGCCGCTAGTCACGTTGATCGGTTTGGATTTGGGACAACTGCTCACGGGCGCGGTGGTCGTCGAGTCGTTGTTTGGTTGGCCGGGGATGGGATCGCTGTTCATCGAAAAATTGGGTTTTGCCGATTTCCCGGTATT
>JBBSEU010000016.1:0-36956 GCA_038239365.1 Aggregatilineales bacterium | reverse complement strand
AGCCACTGCTGATTAATGGCCGCGATGATCCCGGCCTGCTGTACGTCGATAGCGACGCGACGGCGTCCTTTTTCATCTTCGGGCACATCGTCGGGCATGGTACGTTCGCTCAACGTGTGCGGGCGCGGACTGTACTTGGCAAGGTGAACTTTATCCAGTTTCAGTTCACCCAATAGATCGTAGGTATCCTGAAACTGAGCCTCGGTTTCGCCGCAAAAGCCAACGATAATATCCGTGTGAATCGCCACGTTCGGTACGCGCTGCCGAATGCGATCAATCAGGCGGCGATAATCGTCTACCGTGTAACCGCGCTTCATGTTTTTCAAGACTTCATCGTTGCCCGCCTGTACCGGGACTTCGATCTGCGGCATGACGTGCGGCAGTTCGGCAACGGTATCGAGCAGTTTATCGTTCATCCAGTTCGGGTGGCTGGTCAGAAAGCGGATTCGCTGCAAACCTTCCGGCACGCCAGCATCATGCACCACGCGCAGCAGATCGGCCAGATCGGGGCCATCGGGAATATCTTTCCCGTAGCGATCCACGATTTGCCCCAACAACGTGATCTCTTTGACGCCCTGCCGCGCCAGACTGCGAACTTCACTCACGATTTCCCCTACGCTGCGACTGCGCTCAATGCCGCGACGGTAGGGAATGATACAAAAACTGCACGCATGAGAGCAGCCATACACGACGGGCACGAAGGCCGAGATCAATTCGCCGCGTTCGTGAACCGGCAGCACCAGTGCGTCTTCGTCCTGCAAAGCATCACGGTAGATCCGGGAGTCGACTTCCTGTGCCTGCGCGACAGTGTCAAGGCCTCGTTCGCGCAAAAAGTCGATCATCGGCTCTGGCTCAGATGGCGGCAAAAACACATCGACAAACGGCAATTGTTTCCGCAGCCGAAGCGGATCGCGCACGCCTACCAGACAACCCATCAGCCCGATCACTTTGTCGGGGTATTTTTCTTTCAACGGTCTGAGCCGATACAGACGGCCATAGGCTTTATCTTCGGCGCTTTGCCGCACCACGCACGTATTGACGACCAGTACATCGGCGTCATCCGGGTCTTCGGCGGCGTGGTAGCCGACTTTTTCGAGTTCGCTTGCCAACCGCTGCGAGTCGGCCAAATTCATCTGACAGCCCAGCGTCCAAATATAGTAAGAGCGGCTCATCGCATTGTCCAATCAATCAATACAAGGTGATTCGGCCTTTATTCTATCATGTGCTGTGCCGCGCGGTCAATCGGCGCACATCTGTTCGGTTTTGGGTTATAATTTGTTCGATTGAAGGAGAATATCATGGCTAAAGATAATTCATTCCGCGATTACATTTTGGATCAACTCAGTGACTGGGGCGGGATCACCTGTCGGGCGATGTTCGGGGGCTATGGCCTGTATCAGAACGGCGTGTTTTTCGCGGTGCTGACCCATGATGAGCTGTACTTCAAAGTCGATGATGAAAGCCGCCCGATCTACCGGGAACGGCAAATGAAGCCTTTTTTGACGAACGAACACGAAATGACTTCAACCTACTATCAAGTGCCGATTGAGATCATCGAGGATAACGAAGCACTCATGGCCTGGGCGATTCGGGCACGTGAAGCCGCTGTAAAGCTCAAAAATAAACCCAAAGCCAAAAAGCCCAAGAAAACAGCGCCGGGGAATTGATTCCCCGGCGGCATATTTTTATTGATCGAGCGTGCCTTGCAGCAACCCGAGCGGCAAAGGGGCAGGCTGTGTGCAGCGGCTTTCCAATGCCACATGCTTACCGCCTTGTGAGGCTTCATCGAAGGCCGACATGATGTCCAGCACATGAAAAGCCATTTCGCCACTAGCCCGATGCGGGCGGCCATAGTGCAGCGCATAGGCCATATCTGCCGGACCGATCCCGCGCTGCAAGTCGGCAGCGTGCGACAGCGGAATCGCATCCCACTCGTTCGATCCGGCGCGGTGCAACCGAACCGTGCCACCAAAGGTATTCGGGTCTGGCACGCTCAGCGATCCCTGTGTGCCGTAGATTTCGATCCAGGGCAGGTGATGTGCCCACACGTCAAAGCTGGTGGTCAGGGTCGCAATCGCGCCGTTCTCGAAATCGATCACCCCGGCGGCGTGTGTCGAAATTTCGACAGGCAGCTTGACGCCGAACTGAGCTTTGCTGGTAGCGATGCGTTCCTCGTAAGCTTTCCCTGTTGAGGCCGTCACCCGTCGCGCTGGTCCCAACAGACTGACCAGTGCCGTCAAATAGTACGGCCCCATATCGAACAATGGCCCGCCGCCCTTTTGATAGAAAAAGGACGGATTTGGATGCCAGCTTTCCGGCCCGTGCGATCCCATAAAAGCAGCGGCGGCCACCGGGCGGCCAATCCAGCCGTCTTCGATGATCTTGCGACAGGTCTGCAAACCGCCACCCAGGAACGTATCCGGCGCGCAGCCAACCAATACACCCTTCGCTTTGGCCGCCTCGATGATTTTGCGGCCATCGTCGCGTGTGGTGGCAAGCGGTTTTTCGGAATAGACGTGCTTTCCGGCGGCGATGATTTGCTGGCTCACATCGGCGTGAACTTTGGGGATCGTCAGGTTGATCACCATTTGGATCGTCGGATCAGCCAGTAGTTCCGAGACGGTGAGCGCCTTCAAGCCAAATTCGGCGGCTTTGGCCTGCGCTGCTTCCATGTTGATGTCCGCGCAGGCGACGACTTTCAGAATCGGAAAGACGGCGCAGCCCTTGATATAGGCACCGAAGATGTTGCCAGCGCCAATGATTCCGACATTGATTGTGTTGACGTTATTTTCCATGTGCGAGACCTTTTCCGGTGAGGTAGGTGTAGCTTTTTTGGACGGCTTCCAGCATGTCCGTAGCGCATCGATCCAGTTCCACGATGAGCCATTCGGTTTTATCGGCAGCGGCGGGGATGATCGTGCCGTAATCGAGTTTGCCTTCGCCGACGGCCAGCATCGGGTCGTCGAGGGTGGCGGGGCCGTCTTTGACGTGAAGCAGCGGGGCGCGCGCACCAAGCTCTTTGAGAACGGTCACCGGGTCGAGTCCGGCGGTCTTGACCCAGTAGGCATCCACCTCGAACACAATGCCCGGATCAAGTCGTTCAAGCATCACCTTATACGGATACTGCCCTTCGACCTGCTGATATTCAAACCAGTGGTTGTGATAGGCCAGTGTCAGGCCGTGATCGTGTGCGATGGCGTTAGCCTGGTTGAGCAGATCAGTCGCCGCCTTGATTTGATCGAGCGTGCTGTAATATTGTTTGGGGTCAAGCCAGGGGACGACCAGATATTTGCAGCCGAGTGCAGCCATCGTTTCCAGGACTTCATTTTGTTTGTCGCCCAATGGCAGTGACATATGCGCGCTGGGAACTTGCAAATCAAGCGAATCGAATAAATCTGCGGCGGCCTGAGCAGTTGTGCCCGCAAAACCAGCAGGCTCAACGCCCGCGTAGCCGATCTCAGCGATGCGCCGAATGACACCTTCAAAGTCTTGTGCCAGTAGATCGCGGACAGTGTAAAGTTGCACGGCAAGCGGTGCTGCCATAAAAAAAATCCTTTTGGGTTGGTTGGATATTGCGGTTTAGCTTAGCGCATTTTGAGGCTTATGGCACGATGCAAAGTTAGGCCGGGGACTCGAGTCCCCGGCCTAAACGCACTGAATTATTTCTTGGGCCCAATCGTTCCGTCGATCAGCCAGATCACCACGAAGCTATCGCTGCCCTGGGCGTTCTGGTACAGCTTATCGCTTTCGGGAGGCAAGCCGCTGATATGCTGGCTGCCCAACGGTGAGTTATAGAAACGCTCGATCAGGGGTACGACAGGCAAATCGGTATTGAAGGCGACTGTCGCCGCCGTGACCGCTTCCATCGTATCCTTTGGGGTTGCGCCCTTGCTCATGTCGGCCACCAACGCCTCGAAGTCGATGTCCTTGCCACCGATCTTCTGCTTCGTCGGGTAGCTCATGCCGGGGTCTTTGGCCGTCTTGTTCACGGCATTGCGGATCATCATGTTACGGAAGGCAAAGAACGGGAACGGGTTCGGGAAGCCCCATAGACGTACCGCAATCTGGAACTTGCCGTCTTTTACATCCGGGCGCTGCTGATCGTTCGGGTAGGCGCGCAGTGTGATCTTGATACCGAACGCCGTCAACTGATCGGCCACATCTTGCGCTGCCGGATTCCAGTCGGTGAAGTCGGACGGCACAGAGAGTTCAAATTCAAGGTTTTTGCCCTTGTCATCTGCCCACACATCGCCGTTCTTCTTGAAACCGAGCTTGGTCAGGATTTCTTCGGCTTTCTTCGGGTTGTAGTCATAGGTGTTCAGCGTCTTGATCGCCGCCGGATCGATGAACCGATCCACCAGCGAGTCGCTGATGCCAACCATGTACTTGACGGGTGCGCCCGCCTGACCATACGAGACTTTGGTAGCACGGCTGCGGTCAATCGCGTAAGCAATCGCCTGACGCACTTCCGGCTTATTGAGCGGGTAAATCGTGTTGTTGAAAAACAAACCGGGGCCGCTGTACGTTGGGCCGCGCAGGATTGTGTAACCCTTTTCGACCAGCGACTTTTCACTGGCGGGCGGGAAATAATCCGTCGCGTAGTACAGTTCGCCGCTCAGCAGCAAGGGCGTGGTCACGTCTGTGTCGCCGTTGTAGATAACGATCTTATCGAACTTGGCGTTCTTGAAGCTGGACTTATCCGTGCGGCGCAAAACAAGCTGTGCGTCCGTCACATCCTTCATATCCAGCGTGTACGGGCCGCTGCTCAGGTAACTGGCCGGGCGGAAATCGGTCAGTTCTTTGTTGATGTTCTGATAATCATCCGACGCCTTGATGTCGGCGCGCTTCTTGCCCGCCTTCAACCCGGCATCCAGCACACCTTGCAGCTTATCCGCGATCTTGCCGTAAATGCTGGCGGCGTGTGTATACGTCTTGAGGATGTACCGTTCCAGGATTGCTGAGGGCGGCTTATTGAGCGTGTATTCAACGGTGTAATCATCCGTCGCGGCAACGCTCTCACCACCATAAACGAAGACCGGATCGCCCACCAGTTCGTTGATGAGCAGCGTACTCACCAAATCTTTGCTGGTCAGCTTCGAGCCGTCGCTCCAGGTCAGGCCGTCTTTGAGCGTGACGGTGTACTTGGTGCCTTCTTTGTTGTAGCCCCACGACTTCGCCAGCATCCCGCGATAGGTGCCTTCTGCCCACTGGTAATAGGCTAGCGGTGGTTCAATCAGATCGCCCCAGATGCCGATGCCAGCGCCGGTAATGCTGTCGCCGTTGTAGTAGTTCAGATTGCCTTTGGGTGGCGCGGCATACGGCCAACTTCCGTAAAAGGTGTCTGCATCAACAGCTTTGACTCGTGCTGCCGGAACCGACAATCCTGCCGCAAGCAATGCAAGGGTGATGAGGGCTAAGCCCAGGCGGTTGAGTAAACGAAACTTCTTCATAAATCGCTCCCTTTTGAGCCATAAACGGACGATATCGTTGGCGGGCAACCTAGCGACTGCGCGCCACTAACAAGACCAACGCGACGAGTGTCACGCCGATACACAAACTTAGAATAGTTACGATAAATTCTGGAGTTCCCGGTGTTTGCACGAATAATATAACGCCCGATAAGACTGCAATCAATAAACCCAGCCGCAAAAATGCCTTGAGTGCATCCGCGTTCATACCGCTTTTTCTCTAATCGCCTCATCATGTTTACTTGTCATAGCCGCCACATGACAGGCCGCCACGCTGGATACTTCGGTACTTGCTAATTCTGGTGAATGCCGATCACACACGCCCGGCACATAAAACTGGGCAGGGCAGCGCGGGTGAAAGGCGCAGCCGCTCGGAATATGTGACAGGCTGGGTATGTCGTGGCTGCGGAGTTCAAGCCGCTCTTTGCCGCGCGTGATCTCCGGGTCAGGTTCGGGCAGCGATGAAATCAGCGTGCGCGTATACGGATGCTGTGGGCTGGTGGTCACAGTTGGGGCGGGGCCTTGCTCGATCACGCGCCCCAGGTACATCACCGCGATCTCGCCTTCCCAGGCAAAGTAGCGTGCCACTGCCAGATCGTGTGTGATGAACACGAACGTCACGCCCAAATGCTTCTGCAATTCGGTCAGCGTGTTCAATAAGCTAATGCGAATCGATACATCGACCATCGACACCGCTTCATCGGCGACGATCACGCGCGGGTTAACCGTCAAGGCACGCGCAATCGAGACGCGCTGACGCTGGCCGCCGCTCAACTGATGCGGGAATTTGTCGATAAAATCCGCCGCCGGACTGAGATCGACGATCTTCAACAGTTCCAAAACGCGCGTGCGTGCTTCATCTCGATTACGTACCAGCTTGTGCCGGAACAACGGAAAGCTGAGCGTGCGATACAGCGTATGTACCGGGTTCAGTGACGCATACGGGTCTTGATGCACGATCTGTACCGCCTTGCGATACGTCGTGAAATCATCGCCCGTAAACTTGGAAACGTCACGGCCTTCAAATAAGATCGTGCCGTCGGTTGGTTTCGCCAGCCCTGCCAGAATTTTGCCCGTCGTCGTTTTGCCGCACCCACTTTCGCCCACCACACACAGGGTTTTATTCGGCGCAACACTCAGAGATACATCGAACAAGACCTGAACGGTGCTGCGCCGTGCCTTGAATACCTTATTGACATGCTGCATTTCGAGGATCGGCTGCGCGTTCATGAATTTGGTTCCACTTTCTGGAGTCCGGCCTTCACTGCGTCCCGATAGGCTTGCCGGGCGATAATCGGCTCATTATGGAAGTGGCAGGCGCTGGCATGATCCGCGCCGTAAAGCGTGAGCGGCGGCTCTTGCTCGGCACAAATCGCCTGTGCAAAGGGACAACGCGGCTCGAACTTACAACCCGTTGGTGGCCGGATCAGGTCAGGCGGCGATCCGGGAATTGACGAGAGTTCATCGCGCGGCCCGGTCAATCCCGGCGCAGCCTTCAACAAGCCAAGTGTGTAGGGGTGCATCGGCTCATAAAAAACGGTGTTCACCGGCCCCGTTTCCACGATCTGCCCGGCGTACATCGTGACCATGCGGTGTGCCAGTTCCGCCGCCATTGAAAGATCGTGCGAAATGAACACAATCGCAAAACCCATATCCGCGCGCAGTCGCTTCAACACGTCGATGATCGTGCGCTGCGTCAATACATCCAGCGCGGTAGTCGGCTCGTCCAGAATGACTACTTGCGGGTTGAGCAGCACGCCCAACGCGATCAAGACACGCTGGCGCATTCCGCCGCTCAATTCATGTGGATAGGCATTATAAACACGCTCAGGATCAAGCAAAACCTGTTCAAACAACCACTTCGCCCGGTCTTCGATCTTGCGCGGATCGTGTTCACCGTGTGCGCGCGCCGTATCCTGCACCTGACTGCGAATTTTGAGTACCGGATTCAGCGCGTTCAACGCCGACTGAAAAACCATCGCGCAATCCTGCCAGCGATAGGCGCGCAAGCCCTGCATATTCAGGGCTAATACATCGGTGATTTTGCCATCCCGGAAAAACTGCACTGATCCGCCTGTCACGCGCGCCGCTTTGGGCAGCAGCCGTACCAGTGAGAGCGCCAACGTGGTCTTGCCACAGCCGCTCTCCCCGATGACGGCCATCGTTTCGCCCGCCTTGAGATCGAACGACACATCGCGCACCGCTTTCACTTTGCCGCGCGGCGATGAATATTCCACGAACAGGTTTTTTACACTTAGAACGGTGTCAGTCATCGGCGATTTACTCACTGTTAAGGGTGTAAGTACGGATTACAAGCGTTGAAATCATCTCAACTGTCGTAAGTTCCGATAGAACGATTACATTACCTGCGGCGGGCAAAATCCAGTTCAGCACCCAGGTGCTTCCAATTTCCTGCAAATAACGCCTGCCGATTGCACTGGTATCGACAAAATAGGTGGTTAACCTTCATTCCGTTCTTCGTCGATCATCTTATCCAATGAAGGCGCACCTTCCGGTAGTGTTCCAATTCGTAGGATTTCTTCTGGCGAAAGCGGAATAGTGCCTTCTGGCGCGCGAATGTCTGTAACAAGTAATCCTGCTGCCAACAATTTGGCGCGGATACGTTCGCGGTCTGGATTGGGCGGTATTGTTTCAACATACGGCTCAGCTTCAACATGCGGCTTAATCAGCAGATCAACCATGCCCGTTGGTGTATCGGGCGGCAGATCAATAACAAGGCGTCGGTCTTCACCAATGACCGCCGAAAGTACAATCGTATCCATGATAGACTCCCTTATCCCCCCGCCTTCAAGCGTGGGTTAAACGCATCTTCAATCGAACGTGCCAGCGTCACCAAAAACCATTGTAGCAGCGCAATGGCATATACCGGCGCGAACACCCACCACAAATTGCTTGGGTTATTGATCGCGCCCGCCGTATTCGCATTGGTCAGGATGATTCCCCAGTTCGGGTCTTTGAACGAGATCGGCACAAATCCCAGAAAGATCAGGCCGATCATCGTATAAATGGCTGATGTGACCACAAAGATCATGTTGATGATGATATAGCTTGCCATGTTCGGCAGAATTTCGTTCAGGATGATATGCCGCGTGCCCAGATCGAGCGCCACCGCCGCCTCGATGTAATCCCGTTCGCGTAGGCTAAGTACCTGTGCCCGGATCGTTCGCATCAGCGCCGGCCATGACAATATAGACAGCAACAGCGCCAGCAAAAACGGATTGTCGAGTCGTACCAGCGTCGATAGCACCGAGAGCAGCACGAATGACGGAATGGTGAGCAGGTAGTTCCCAATGAAGTTCACGCCCTGATCGAAAATTCCGCCCAGATACGCGGCCAGCGATCCGAGGACTACCGCGATTCCAGTGGTAATGATGCCCGTTGTGAAGGCGATCACCATCACGTCATTACCGCCCCGGATCATCAGAATGGCGATGTCTTTGCCCTGGTTGTCCGTGCCGAGGATGTGTTCCGGCGATGGCCCTTCGCGCACATGATCAACGTCGGTTTTTGGCGCAGCGACGAGCAGCGGCCCCAAAAACGCGAACAGCAGCATCGTTAGCGTGCCAAAAAAGCCGATAAACCCGGCGGGCTTCCGAATGATCGGCTTGAGGACACGCCAGAAAGATACATAAAAGGGAGCGTTTGGCCGCGAAACAGGCAGCGATTGGGTAGCCATCGCTTAGCCCTTTGCCACACGGATACGCGGATCGAGCCGCCCGTACAGAAAATCGGTCAGCAAATTGGAGATGATGATCGTCACCGTGATCACGATGAAAATCCCCTGCATGATCGGGTAGTCGCGGTCATGGATTGCCGTGAACAATTTGAGGCCGATCCCCGGATACAGGAAATACTTCTCGATGATGATCGAGCCACCCACCACAAACCCGACGCTCAATGCCAACTGCGTGAACAGCGGCAGTGACGCATTGCGTCCCACATAGGCCAAAATGATCCGCCCCCGTCCGAGGCCGCGCGCGTGTGCCGCCTGAACGTATTCTTCACCCAGGACGCCAAGCGTGCTGTTTTTCATGCTCAGCGTCCAGTGCCCGAACGTCGCCAGCAAATACGTCAGCGAAGGCAGTGCCGCATGAAAGATTATGTCCAGAAGGAATTCGGGTGTAAAACCGGGCGTGATCCCCGGCGAATACGCGCCGCGCGCCGCCGCAACCGATAAAATTTTCGTCTGAATGCCGAAGAAAAACACCACCTGAATAGCAATAATATAGCTGGGAACGCTGCTCAAAAACGAGGCAATGGTCGTCATCACCATATCGAACAGGCTGTTGCGCCAATAGGCCATCAACATCCCCAGCCCCAACCCAACGACGAAACTGATCAGCAGCGCCAATCCCACACTGAACAATGTCCAGGGCAGATAGGCGGCGATGATCTGCACCACCGATGTTCCCGACGATTTGATCGAATTGCCCAGATTCAAATGGATCACGTTGTCCAGATATTTGAGATACTGCTCACCGACGGGCAAACTCAAATCGGTGCTGAACATCAATGAGGCTTTTGCCATCGCCTGTTCGCGTGTGTAGTCGCGCGTTCGCATCAGGTCTTCAACGTACACATCCAACGGGCTGGACGGCAGCAGCCGAATCAGGAAAAACGTACTGGTCAGCACCAGCCAGATCGTGAAAATGGCCTGAAGGGTAGCGCGAAAGGCATAGCTGCGGAAAACGCGACTGATCAGCCGTGAAATAGACGTTATACTGATCGCGCCAGAAGGTTGCGAAGTGCTGGCGGCTGTTTCGGGGACGGGAATCGCGGCGTTGCTCATAAACTTCCTCGAAAAGCGGACTATAATTTAATTTTGTTTGGATATTAAACGATTCAACGATGCACATCCATTGTAACACGCCCGCCGACAAATGCTTGTGCGTTGTATACTAACTCTACAGGCAAAGACTAGATGATTTCACCCTATCATCCCCAAAATGATCTTTCCGCAGTGGCCGCGCTCTGGCAGGCAGCACTCGGCGACACCTGGCCGCTCACCGAAACATTGATCGCCAACGTGATCGCTAACCCCGTACAACAACAGGGCGGCGCGCACTTTGTCGCCCGTGAAGGCGATCAGATCGTCGGCTTCGTGGCGACTCAGATCAACCCAAATCCAGATCGCCCGCCCGGTGGCTGCATTCTGGCGCTGATGGTTCACCCGGCGTATCAACGACGCGGCATTGGCGAGACGCTGCACGATACCGCCGTCGAATACCTGAAAGGACAGGGCGTCAGCGCGATTCAGGCAGGCGGCAAATATCCGCGCGTCTGGCCGGGCATTCCTGATAATTTGCCGGGGGCGCTGGAATTTTTCAAGACACTTGGTTGGGAATTTTCCAAAGTGGATAACGACTTAGGCCGCGATCTGATTGATTATGCCACGCCGCCTGAACTAGACGCGCGCATGGCTGCCGAAGGAGTCCAGCTTGGGGCGGGCACTGCCGCCGATGTTGACGAAGTGCTGGCCTTCAATGATCGTGAATTTCCCGGTTGGGCGGATACCTATCATTATGTCGCCAGTTTGGGTGATTATGCCGATTTTCTGGTTGCGCGCGATCTTCAAAAAGGCGTTGTTGGCTCATTGATCATGTACGGTCCGACTTCCAACCCGAAGCGCGTGGATGCGCTCTGGAAACCACAACTCGGAGACAACATTGGCGGGGTCGGTGAAGTGGGCGTTGCCGCGTCGGAGCGTGGGCGCGGCATCGGCCTGGGAATCGTGGCCGTTGGCTCCGAAGTTCTCAAAGCGCGCGGCGTGCGACACAGCAATATCGGCTTCACGACGCTGGTTGATTTCTATGGCAAGCTGGGTTACAAAGTCTGGCATCGTTACAATGTTGCATGGCGAATATTCTGATATGTATATTGTTGGTCTCATATCCGGCACATCGGCGGATGGCATTGATGCAGCACTGGTCAAAATTGAGGGCACGCCACCTGCGCTTCAAGTCGAACTGATCAAGCACCTGACCATTGACTATGATCCGGTGCTGCGCGCTGAGATTTTTGCCTGTTTCCGCCCCGAAACGGGCACGGTGGATCGACTGTGCCGCCTGAATGTAACGTTGGGTGAAGCCTATGCCGCTGCTATCCTGAGCATTATCGCGGCGGCTGGCTTTGAACCGACACAGATCGATCTGGTGGCCTCACATGGTCAGGCCGTTTGGTACGAACTGCCCGGCGTGCTGACGCTTGGTGAACCCGCCGTGATTGCTGAACGCACCGGAATAACAACGATCAGTAATTTTCGCGCGCGTGACATTGCCGCCGGGGGACGTGGCGCGCCGCTGGTCAGTTATCTGGACTGGCTTTTATTTCGCCATCCGACTCGTGCCCGCGTGATCGTGAATATTGGCGGAATCGGCAATCTGACCGCGTTACCGCCGCTCGACTCATCGGCTGATCCGCTCACTTTTGATACTGGCCCCGGCAACATGATCATCGACTACTGTGTGAGCCGCGCCACCGACGGCGCACAAGCCTATGACCGCGACGGCCAGATCGCGGCACGAGGACACATCCACGACGGCTTACTCTCCGAACTAATGGCACACGCTTATATCACACAGCCGCCACCCAAGACGACTGGCCGCGAAACGTTTGGGACGCAATTCGGCGCGTACATCTGGGATCGCGCGCAGTTACTCAATCTGACCACTGACCATCTGATCGCCACTGTGACCGCTTTCACTGCAGCCACGATTGCCGCCGCCTGCCAAAAATTTGTGCCATTTGCGGTTGATGAACTATATGTTGCAGGTGGCGGCAGCTTCAACCCGACTCTGCTCTCGATGCTGCAAACACGCGTAGCCTCGGCGCGTGTGCATATTCACGATGAACTTGGCATTCCGGCGACGGCCAAAGAATGCGTCCTGTTCGCGCTGCTCGGCTACGAAACCTGGCACGGACGCCCCGGCGCGCTGCCTGTTTTCACCGGGGCATCGCATCCCACTATTTTGGGCAGCATCACGCCGGGCCGCCTCCGCAATTAGAGCGGCAAATAGTTGAGCTGTCCTTTCCATTCCGCTTCGTCACTTGCCAGTAGAATTAATTCCAATGAATCGATCACATCCCCAACTGATTTGGCTCCATGAATTAGGAATAAACCCGGCACAGCTAGCCCGCTTTCAATTCGTTCGTAGAAATAGCCGCGCATCGTATTCATGTCATGTGATAGAACGATATAGTCTTGCTGTGCTGCCCATTCCAAAATCATCGGGTCTGATTTGCCTGCCAGTTCGGTATCCTGAACTCGCGTTATATTGGCAGTGGAGACACGGCGGCGCAATCCACGTAGAATCTCGTTATTGAAATTTTCATCGGCGAGCAAACGCATTACTGATTATCCGTTTTGCGTTTATTCTCCAAGCGTGCCAACAAGACTTCTCGAGTTAATGTTGGTGGATGGCTCAATTCGTATTCGCGTCGGAAAGTTTCTGCTTCTGTTTCTTGCCCCACTAAATAGTCGTCGATTTCAGACCTGTGCCGCAAGTAATAACCAATTGCCAGATACACATCGTCTAATGAAAGTGATGGGTACTGCTCGGTAATTGTTTCCGGTGTGCTGCCAACTCGAAACGAATAGATCACCAGATCAAGCAAGACCCGTGTGTTCCCAATCCGTAGACGCTGCTGCTCATCTACCCGAATAGGAATTTGTTCGATTAAAGGGGTAGCGATCATCACCAAATTTCCTGTACCATCACGAACAAGTGTACCAACTTGTCAGTATTTGACACCCCGATTTGACAACCCCGCCCCGTCTTGATAAACTCTTAACATCAACTGCATAGTGCAGGGGAGCCGGGGTTAACTCGGCTGAGAGGGCGTCCCGACACGATGCCGACCCTTGACCTGATCCGGGTAATGCCGGCGTAGGGAGCCACACCGATAGCCGCAAGACTATCGCCACTCGAAGCCACCCCTATCTGCCGACAGGAGTGGTTTTTTTGATGTCTTCTTCATCTCATCCACACGCTTTGATTTTTGCCAATGGCGATTTGAATGATGGTCTGGCCGTTCGTGCCGCACTGTCACACGCCCCCGATCCGCTGATCGTCGCGGCAGACGGCGGCGCACGGCACGCGCTGGCACTTGGTTTGAGGCCGCATCTGGTCATTGGCGACTTCGACTCCCTCAGCCAAACCGAACTACAGCACTTAATCGATCTGGGTGCAGAAATTCAGCGCCATTCCGCTCACAAAGACGAAACCGATCTCGAACTGGCACTGCTCAGCACCGCGGCGCGTGTTGACGGCTCAATTTTCGTGATCGGGGCAGTTGGGGATCGGCTCGATCAAACGTTGGGTAATGTCTATTTGTTGGCATTGCCCGAATTACGGGGCCGCGATGTACGGCTGCTAAGCGGCAGGCAAACGACGCGCTTGGCTTACCCCGGCAAAGTCCAGATCGACGGTCAGCCCGGCGATACCTTATCGCTGCTGCCGCTCGGTGGCGATGTAGAAGGCATCACCACTGAAAACCTGGAGTACCCACTCCGAAACGAAACGCTGCGCTTTGGCCCGGCGCGCGGCGTGAGCAACGTCCTGACCAGCCATTCGGCCTGCGTGCAGTTCAAACAGGGCATTTTGCTGCTGATTCATACCATTGGCCGCGCCTGAATAAAAGGAAACGATCATGTCCCATGCTGTCACTGTTGGTATCCAGGTTTTACCGCTCAGCGATGATGCCTATCCCATCGTTGATCAAGCGATTGCCGCCATCGCCGCAACGGGTATCAAGTACCAGGTTTGCCCGATGGAAACCGTTGTCGAAGGCACGCTCGATGAATGTTTGAGCGCCGTTCGCGCCGCGCACGAGGCGTGCATGGCGTCAGGTGTGCGCCGTGCCCTGACCTTCGTCAAGATCAGCGATGGCGCAGAGGGTTCAAGCATCGAAGACAAAATGGCAAAGTACCGTTGATCAAGCCAACTAGCGTATTTTTGTATTGTCTTGCGCCCCTCTACCTGAGGGAGAGGGGCCGGGGGTGAGGGCTTGACTCGTCCGCTCAATGCCGCTTTGCCGATTTTAGTATTGATCGCTATCGCCATCTTTTGGCAGATCGCCGTCAGCCTGAACACGTCGCGCGTGCGAGTGATCCCTGCCCCCTCCGAAATCGCTTCGGAACTGGTTCGCACGCAGGAATCACTATTGACGCGGCACATTCCGACGACTCTGCTCGAAACGTTGATCGGGCTGACGTTGGCACTCATCATTGGTATTGCATTGGCCGCCCTGCTCGACTTTTCATTGCTGCTTCGGCGCGCGCTCTACCCATTGCTGATCATTTCACAGACGATTCCGCTGATCGCATTAGCGCCCGTCCTGATTCTGATTTTTGGTTTCGGCCTTGAACCGAAAGTGGTCGTCGTGGTCTTGTTTTGTGTGTTCCCAATCACGGTTGCCACCTTAGACGGCCTCACCGCCACCGAACCTGACCATGTGACGCTGCTGCTTTCGATGGGCGCGAACCGACGGCAAATCTGGCGTAAAGTGCGCTTGCCAACTGCTTTACCCGGTCTGTTCAGCGGCTTGCGAATCGCGGCCACCTACAGCGTCACCGGCGCGATCTTTGGCGAATATGTCACGTCGCAGCAGGGCTTAGGCCAGTACATGCGGGCGGCCTATTCCGCCGCCAATGTCGCGCAAGCCTTCGCTGCCATCGTGATCACCGCCTTGCTGAGTATTACGCTTGTCGGTCTCGTCGCCGGAGTCGAACGCTTGCTGATTCCCTGGTTCTATGCCCGTCTGAATCGTTCCGGCTGGTCTGAATCGGCATTAGATTAAGGAGATTTCTATGAAACGTTCCGCACTAACTTTTATTGTGATACTGCTCAGCATCACAATCGCCTCAAATGTTCGCGCCCAAACACCCGTTGCGACCGCTAATCCAGCCGCCGATCCACTGGGGGGCGCAACGACATTCGCCAAAGCTGATAAACCTGCCAGCGTTAACCTGATGCTCGATTACACGCCCAACACCAATCATCTGGGTATCTACGTTGCACAGGCTAAAGGTTTTTACCAGGACGCCAACCTGACCGTCGAGATTCAGCAGCCGGGCGATGTTCAGGTTGAGCAGATCGTTGCGACGGGTAAAGCGCAGTTCGGCATCAGCTATCAGGAACAAGCCACTTTTAGCCGTGCCAACAACACGCCGATTGTGTCCGTCGCGGCCATTGTGCAGCATAACACCTCTGGTTTTGCGGCGCTGCATGATAAACACGCGCTGAAAACGCCCGCTGATCTGGCTGGCCTCAAATACGGCGCGTTCGGCTCAGAAGTCGAAAAACCGATGCTCGATAATCTGACCAGATGCTTCAACGCTAAAGCCGATTCTGTCCAGTTCGTGAATATCGGCTTTGCCGAACCCTTTCCACTGCTGGATCAAAATCGGATCGATTTCGTCTGGTTGTTCTATGCCTGGGACGGTATTCGCGCCAGGCAGCAGGGCTTGAACGTCGATTTTCTGATGCTCAAGGATTATCCGCAGTGTGTGCCCGATTATTACACGCCGCTGCTTATCACCAGCGAAGACCTGATCAAGATGCAGCCCGACGTGGTGCGCGCCTTCGTGCAAGCCACCGCGCGCGGCTATGCCTACGCCATTCAGCACCCCGCCGAAGCCGCCGATATGCTGATCAAAGCCGTGCCGGATAGCGACGCGAACCTGATCAAGGAAAGCACGCTCTGGCTGGCCTCACAATTCCAGGCCGAAGCGCCGCGCTGGGGAGAGCAACAACTATCGATCTGGCAGGGCTACTCGGATTGGCTGGTCAAAAATGGCACGCTCAAAACGGGGCTTGATGCCAAAGCTGCCTTTACCAACGACTATTTACCCGGTAAGCCCTGAAAATCCGGGACTCGAGTCCCAGGCGACTTATTGCCGTGACACAGAGCGTACTTACTTATTCGAGCCGAGCGTCAACCCCTGAATGAAGTACCGCTGCAAGAACACAAAGATGAAGACGGTGGGCAGCGCGCCGAGTAGTGCGCCTGCCGTCAGCACCGGCCAATCGGTATTGTACTGGCCGCGCAGCGTCGCCAAACCTGCCGTGACGGGCTGTTTGCTGCCATCACTGATCAGGATCAATGCCCATAAAAAGTCGTTGAAGACCCACGTAAATTCAAGCGTTGCCAGTGCGGCCAGCGCCGAAAGGCTGAGCGGCATCATAATCTGCCAGTACAGCCGAAATTCGCCTGCGCCGTCCATGCGTGCCGCTTCCAGAATTTCGCCGGGGATCGTCCGCATAAAGTTTCGCAGTACGAACGTGCAGAAGCCCAGTTGAAAGGCGGTGTGAATGACGATCAGCGAACTATACTGGTTGTACATGCCAAACGTCTTGGACAGGTAAAACACAGGCAGCAGCAAAATCTGGAAAGGCAGCATCGTCCCGGCGACGAAGATGAAATAGATCAGCATATTACCCCGGAACTTGTAGCGTGCCAGCGCAAAGGCTGCCAACGAACTGAGGAACAACATGCCAACCAGTGACGGCAGCGTGATAATGAAGCTGTTTTTAAGGTATGTCGAGACGCGGCCACGTTCCCAGGCTGTGCCGAAGTTATTGAGCGTTAGCTCCTGCGGAATCGACCAGTAGCCATGTGCCGTAATGTCGCCCTGCGTTCGTAGCGATGTCAGCAAAGCGCCAAACATCGGGATTAACCAGATAAAGGTGAAGATCAGCATCCCCACAAAAAACAAGTTGCTGCGGAGATTCTGGCGGCGTTTATGAACTGCGGCTTGCTGCTGCGCGCTCATGATAAAGGGCGTGCTTTGGGTAGTGGTTGCCATCGCTAAAAACCTCCGATTTAATATTCCAACTCGGTACGCGCGGTGTAGATCAGATACGGCACGATGAAGCACAGCATCAGGATAAATAGCACGACGGCGATTGCAGCCGCGTAGCCCATTCGATAGTTATTGAAGGCCTGGATATACATGAAATTGGCAAGCACTTCGCTGGCATGATCGGGGCCGCCGTTGGTCATGATCGAAACCAGATCGAAGGCACGCAGCGAATCGATCACCGAAATGACGACAACGACGACAGTTACCGGAGCCAGCAGCGGGAAGATCACGAACCGAAAGCGTTCCCAGAACGTCGCGCCATCGACGACTGAGGCTTCCAACAGCGTCGTATCCAGACCTTTGAGTCCGGCTAAGTACAGGATCATCACGTAACCAACCTGTCGCCAGGTGGCCGCGAAGATGATCGCCCATAACGACAGATTGCGATCCGCCAACCAGCCGGGTAATGGCGTACCCGGTGCTACAAATAGTTTGAGCAAGCCATTGATCAGGCCATCCTGCGGGTTATACATCGAAGACCAGATTAATCCGGTGACGACTCCAGCCAACACAAGCGGCGAATAAAATGCAATCTTGAACAGACGCGCGCCGCGAAATTTGCCATTGAAGATCATCGCCATTGCCAGCCCCATGCTGGTTGGAATGACCAAAAAGAAAAGCAGCCAGCGTACATTGTTGGCAAGCGCCACCCGGAAGTTTGCATCTTTATTGAGCAGCCGATCATAATTGCTGATCAGCCACAGATCACCTTTGCTGTTGGCGAACTTGGCTTCGCTGATGCCGTCCCAGTTGGTGGCCGAAAGCACGCCCGTCGCAAAGGTGGGGCCGATGATCCAGGTGAAATAAAGAATGAGCGGCACTGCTAAAAATAAATAGGGTGCCCACTGAATACGCCGCCGACGCGGCTTCTGGGCGGTCTGTCCGCTGACAAGCGGGTAAGTGGTTGTCGCCATGAATTGTAAGTCCTCTAAATTTCCAGACCTCAAACAACCATAAATCTATTTTTGCATTATCTGACCGATGGCAGGAGTGATATAAGACCCGCCACGATTAAAATGACTATTGGTACGATGAACAGACGAAACGTGCTGCCAATCGTGTCTGAGATCATCAGCAGCGCCAGGCCCAGACACACGCTCCCGGCCAGCAAAAATCCAACACTGAACACCTGTATTTTGCGCCGCGAAACTGCCGCTGGAAGATCGCGCATCAGCAGCCCGAACCCGGCCACCGCGACCAGCGCAATGCCTGCGATGCCATACACAAAGCCGTCAACCTGTGAGCTAAACATCGCTCCCTCCGCAGTAAAATCGAGATTAACCTCACCCTAAATCCCTCTCCGTTTACAGAGAGGGACTTTCAAGCCACACTGTAGCCTATTCTATAGAATACAGCGACTCCCCCTCTGATAAGCAGAGAGGGAGTGAGGTTAATGACGCTAATTACTGCGCGGCGGCTTCGGCAGCCAGACGAGCGCGCGCTTCTTCGAGCGTTGCCAGGATTTTGTCGATGTCTGTTTTACCGTAATCGGCGTAGAAACCGCCAAATGCGTTCAAACCGACTTCGGCCATTTCGGGCGTTGTGTCGCGGTCATAGAACTGCGCCACATAGTCGGCTGTCTGGATCAGGTTGATACCCTTCTTCTGGGTATCGGTGAACTTGGAGGTGTCCACGTCGCTGCGGACGGGCAGACGACCCAGTTCATCGACGCCCATCTGTACTACTTCTTTCGAGCCGAGGAAGGCCAGGAACTTCTTGGCGGCGTCCAGGTTTCCACCCTTCGCGGCCAGGAAGTAACCATCCGTCGGCGCGTCCTCACCGATCTTGACCTTTGGATCGATGATCGGGAAGCGGACGAAATCGAGGTCTTTGGCATCAATGCTTGTATCTTTCGCGCCCAAATCCTTGATCGTGTCCGCGATGAACTGCCCCATCAGGTACATGGCGGCCTTACCCTGCACCAGCGGAGTCACGGCGTCCTGCCACTGCAAACCGGCGCTGTCAGTGAGGAAGCACTTGTGATCGAACAATTGCTTCCAGGTGGTGAACACCTTCTTGACGCGCTCATCGGTGTACTTTTCCTTGAGCAGCATCAGATTCACATGGAATTCCGGCCCGTTGATACGCATATCCAGGTAGTCGAACCAGGCAGCGGCTGGCCATGGTGCCTTCGTACCGATGCTGATCGGGACAATACCTTTTGCGGTCAAAACGTCACACGCCTTCAGCAGGTCGTCAAACGTCTTAGGCGCTTCGAGGTTGTTGGCCTTGAGGATCGACGGGCGGAAGTAGAGCGCCCACCAGTAGTAGTTGGTGGACATAAAATACTGCTTGTTGTTGACCGTACCAAGCGCGGTGAAAGCCGGAGCGTAGGTCTTGTCCCAGCCTTCGCTCTTCCACAGATCGCTGATGTCGGCGATCAAGCCCTTGTCGATGAAGAAGCGGGCGCGGTTGCCTGCGAACCAGGTCAGTACGTCGGGTGCGGGATCGGCCACGAGGTAAGCGCGGATCGCCTGCTTGAAGGCTTCATGGTCAACGATGGAGTGCTGCACCTGTGCTTCGGGGTGCTTGTCATTCCACATCTTGACCAGTTTTTCATCAAAGGCACGCGGTTGTGGATCGCTGGCGTTGGAGTTGTAAACAACAGGTTTGCCCTGGGCGAGTGCGTGGCTGTTGTTGCCCAGGCTAACGGCAGTAATGACCATGACGATGGTCAGGGCGAGGGTGATTGCTCTTTTATACATATGCGTTTCTGCTCCCTAAACGTTTAAACAAAAGGTCGGGTCTGGACGGGTTAAGATAAATCTACGGTGCGCCACCCCTTTCCGATCTATTTTGCTGTCAACGGCGATTGTAACACAAAGCCAAAGGCTGTCTAGCAATAATCTAACCCTCAAGTAATGTATGTATGGGCTTGCGATCTGGCTAAGTTGCCCTAAAATAGAAAGTCTGTTCGCCGTGAAGGAGTCAAAATGGCTGAAAATCTGGTCAGGAAATTGGGCATTAAGACCGGTCACAAACTGCTAATCCTGAATGCGCCGGACGGATATACGACTATGCTCGGCGAACTGCCCGATGGCGCAACGCTGGCAACCGATCCTGCTTCGGCGTCGGGTGCTTATGATTTTGTACAGGTCTTTGTTCGCAACAAGGCAGATGCCGATCAGTACGCCGCGCAAGCGATGGCTGCGCTAAAGCCGGATGGCATCCTGTACTTCGCTTATCCAAAACTGAGTAGCAAAACCAAAACGGACATTAACCGCGACTCAGGTTGGGATGCTATGCTTCAGGCGGGTTGGGAAACAGTACGCGCCGTCTCGATTGATAACACCTGGTCAGGGCTGCGCTTTCGACCATCAGGGCAGGTTAAGCATAAATAGCTGTATTTTTCTATAAGATTATTTAAGATCGACTCAATAATATTGAGTTGAGCGTCCAGTTTTCATAAAAAGCCTTGACGGTTAACCGCTTCTCTGATATTCTAACGTGGCTCTTATGAAATCTTTGTATCGAACTCGTCTTGTTACCCTCTCAATTAAGGGGTGCCGTATGTTTGAGAAAATGCTGATCAGAATTCGTCGTTAACTCGACCAACATACGCCCTTATCGTGCCGGGCGCGCGGCCCTCCCCTCTGTGGAGTGGGCAAACGTTCTCAGGATATATCTTATCCTGGGCTGACGTGCGGTCATCGTCTTCGGCTTCTTCACGCCTGTAAACAGTTCAACTCAACTGAATAAGGAACATACCGTGAAACCCTCATTGAGAGGCTACGGCGAGATTCTCCTGAAGTATCTCAAACCGCAGTGGCCGCGTGTGTTGTTGCTGGCTGTCGTGCTGATCAGCAGTATTGTTCTGAAGGTGTTCAACCCACAGATCATCCGCTACTTCCTTGATGCGGCCACCAGTGGCAACGCCGTGCAAAACCTGAGCATCGCTGCCCTTATATTTTTGGGGCTGGCACTGCTCATACAAATCACATCGGTGGCTGCCACCTACGTCGGTGAGAATGTGGGCTGGCGCGCGACGAATTCACTGCGGGCTGATCTGGCGCTGTTCTGTCTGAAACTGGATATGTCATTCCATAATGACAAAACGCCGGGCGATATGATCGAGCGTATCGACGGCGACGTGATGGACATGGCGATCTTTTTCGCACAGTTCATCATCCGCATTCTGGGCAACATCCTGCTGTTGGGCGGCATTCTGGTGGCGCTGTACCTTGAGGATTGGCGAATCGGGTTGGCGCTGACCGTCTACTCGATCATTTCGCTGGCCGTTTTCAATAAGCTGCGCGACGTGGCCGTGCCGCACTGGAAAGCCAGCCGTGATGCTAGTTCCGATCTATATGGCTTTGTCGAGGAACAGCTTGCCGGGACGGAAGATATTCGGGCAAGCGGCGCGAACAATTATGTGATGCGTAACCTGTTCAAGTTCAATCGCATTCGCCTGGAAAAAGAACAAAAGGCGGGCGTGATGAACATCCTGGTGGTGCAGGCATGGATCGGCTTGTATGCGGCGGGGCGTATCGTCGCCTTCATCACCGGCTTCTACCTGTTTCAGCAGGGCAGTATCACGCTTGGCACAGCTTACCTGATCGTCTATTACACCGACGCGATTTTCAGGCCGCTGCGTGAGATCACGAACGAAATTCAAAACTTGCAAAAAGCGGGTGGCAGCATCGGACGCATCAACGAACTGTACCAGATCGAGAATAAGATCAAGGATACAGGGACGGGCACGCTCTCGACGGGCGCTTTGTCAGTGGAGTTTGACCATTTGAAGTTCGGCTACAACAGTGAAGAACTGATCCTGGATGACATCAATTTTCATCTCCAACCAGGGCAGGTACTTGGCTTGCTGGGGCGCACTGGCAGCGGCAAAACGACGATCACGCGGCTGTTGTTTCGGCTGTACGAGATCAGCGACGGCTCGATTCGACTGAGCGGCAAAGACATTCGAGAAGTCAAGCTGTCCGATCTGCAAAAGCATATCGGCATGGTGACACAGGACGTGCAGCTATTCCGCGCCAGTGTCCGCAATAACCTGACCTTTTTTGATACGTCGATCAGCGACGCGGAGATCATGCGCGTGCTGGAAGACCTGGAACTGATGGACTGGTTCGCCGGGCTGCCCGCCGGGCTGGATAGCGAATTAGAAAGCGGCGGCAAAGGGCTTTCGGCGGGTGAGGCGCAGCTTTTGGCCTTCACGCGCGTGTTCCTCAAAAATCCGGGGCTGGTCATCCTCGATGAAGCCTCATCGCGGCTTGACCCGGCCACCGAGCAGAAAATCGAACGCGCCGTCGATAAACTGCTCAAAAATCGCACCGGGATCATCGTCGCGCACCGACTGGCAACCGTGCAGCGCGCCGACGAGATCATGATCCTGGATGGCGGCCATATCGCCGAACATGGCACTTATGATGAACTGGCGCATAACGCGGAAAGTCGGTTTGCGGGCTTGCTGCGAACCGGGTTGGAACAGGTGGCAGTATGACGAACACTGTGATAGATGAACTAAACGACGAGTTGGACGAACTCGAAAGCAAAGATACCCTCAAAAAAGACGGTATGAAAACGTATCAGGTGTTGTGGCGCATTATGCGCTACCGCCCCCGATTGTACATTGCCAATCTGACCTCGGTGTTCCTCATCTATATGGTGTTGCAAATTCCGGGGCTGGTTTCGCGTGAAATTTTTGATCACCTATCGGCGGGAGCAGGCGTCGGCTTCAACCTATGGACGATGCTGGCGCTGTTGGTCTTTGCCGCACTGGGCGAAATGGGCGGCGTGTATGGCATCATCCGCTCGAACGTGCCGCTGCGTTTCATCCTGCACACGCTTTTACAGCGTAACCTGATGCAGCGCATTTTGCAGCGTCCCGGTGCAAAATCGCTGCCGGAATCGCCCGGCGAAGCGATCAACCGCATCAAGAACGATGTGAACGAACTGCCCGAATATCTGCTTTGGACGAATGACGTGATCGGCAGCACGATCTACGCGGCCATCGCCTTGACGATCATGGTCAGCATCAATCTCAAGATCACGTTGATCGCAGTGGGGCCGATGCTGCTGGTCGTATTCCTTGCCAGCGCCTTCACCGAACAGGTGGAGCGTTACCGCAAGGAGACGCGCGAAACGAGCGGCAAGGTGATCGGTTTCATCGCGGAGACGTTCGGCGCGGCGCAGGCGATCAAGGTGGCGGGCGCGGAAGACAAGGTGATCAACTACTTTGATATTCTGAACGAGCGCCGCCGCAAAGCCGCCTTGAAAGATCGTCTGTTTCAGGAACTTTTGCACTCGATCTTCTGGAATGCAGGCAATATCGGCACGGGCATCATTTTGATCCTGGCCGGGCAAGCCATTCAGGATAAAACGTTCACGGTTGGCGACTTTGCACTGTTTGTCTATAACCTGGCATTCATCGCGGAATTCACGGGTTTGCTGGGGATCGTGCTGGCGCGCTACAAACAGGCGGGTGTCTCGGTGAATCGTTTGCAGCGATTGATGCAGGGCGCTCCCGAAGCGCAGCTAGTCGAATATGGCCCGGTCTATGAACGCGGCGAACTGCCGACAGTGCCGTTTACGCCGCGCACGGCAGAACACCGCCTCGAAACGTTGGAAGTGAAGGGCTTGCGCTACATTCATCCTAAGTCCGGACATGGCATCGAGAGCGTCGATCTGACACTCAAACGTGGATCATTCACCGTGATCACGGGGCGTATCGGCTCTGGCAAAACAACCCTGTTGCGTTCGCTGCTCGGCTTGCTGCCGCGCGATGAAGGCGAAATCCGCTGGAACGGGCAGCTTGTCGAAGAACCGGGTGACTTTTTCGTGCCGCCGCGCAGTGCCTATACCGGGCAGGTGCCGCGCCTGTTCAGCCTGTCCTTGCGCGATAACCTGCTGATGGGCTTGCCCGAAAACGAAGTCGATATTGAGGGATCGATCAGCAAGGCGGTCATGGAGAAAGACCTGGCCGATCTTGAAAAGGGATTGGATACCCAGGTCGGGCCAAAGGGCGTGCGGCTTTCGGGCGGTCAGATGCAGCGCAGTGCGGCGGCGCGTATGTTCGTGCGTAACCCGGAACTGCTCGTGTTCGACGATCTATCCAGTGCGCTGGACGTGGAAACCGAAAGCAAGCTGTGGGAGCGCGTTTTCGATCAGCAGGACGTGACCTGTCTGGTGGTCAGTCACCGCCATACCGCTCTGCGCCGTGCCGATCACATCATCGTCCTGAAAGATGGCCGCATCGATGCTGAAGGATCGCTCAATGACCTGCTGACAACCTGTGAGGAAATGCAGCGATTATGGCATGGCGATCTGGTTTCAGCGGAAGCCGAGGCGCTTTAGCCTTAAGTTATGCCGGGGACTCAAGTCCCCGGCAACTGATAAATTTTTCTCCGCATCTGTGCTTTGTGGCGCAAGTGGTGTATAGTAATCGGCGTCTGGTCACACTTTACAGGTCTACTTGCAGGGGGAAACGCCTTGAGACGCGCGCTCTTTCTAATTGTGATTGTACTCATCCTGATCGCGTCAGGATTTCTTTCAATTCAGCTTAACCAGCAAGCCAATTCAGGCGCGGCGCTGCCTGGGATGCGCGTCCAAACTGATAACCCGGAAGCGAGTGTCCTGGTCACGACGCCCACCAAAGGCGCGCTGTTCCTGGGTTTTGCCGGATTCGTCCTGTTTAATCTGGTCGGCATTGGCGTCACGTTGGCGATTATTTTCTGGTTCCTGAATCGACAGGTGGTACGCGCCCGCAATCAGCCCAACCGCGAATTTGATTTTTCGTTGGCAGCGGCACGTCCCAATAGTCTGGGTGGCACACTGGCGCGCTATCCGGCGATCACGATTTTTATCCTGGTGGTGCTGGTCGTTGGCGCTGCGCTGACATTGGCATTGCTCGGCTTTTTCACGCCGCGTTAATCGCTAAAAGTAACGACGCCCCGGATTATGATCTATTGGCGGCGTGATTGCCTTATCATTGGTTCTACGGTTTGGCTTTCCCGATTCTTTGCAGAATTGCGTAATTGTAATCCTGCTCAATCAAGTTGTGGATTTGGGCTTCCGGCATGTCACTCACATCAAGCACGGTTGGCAGTACGGTCTGCGGCGGGCTGTGGTTAGCATAAATCAGATACTTGAGACGATACCCAGCCTGCTCATACTTCGTCCGATCCAGTCCAAAACTCAGATTAAAGTCCGCATCTGTCCAGGCCGCGATCAGATCAGGGGTGTGTTGCAAGACATATTCAGCGTCATATTTGCTATGTCCCAAACGAATGCCCTTGGGGTCTTCATGTGCGATAATTTTGTCATTCAGGCCGAGCATATCTAGCGTCATCAGGTTGGATAGATAGGGTGCTTTTCCGGCAGCGTCAATCGCCAGGGTTTGTCCAGTGTGCTGCTTCAAAAACGCGCCCAATGTCAGCCAGGTATCATACTTTGTTGCGGAATATTGAAAGCGCGGGTCTGTGACTAATGCTCCCATCTGAACCAATATTACGAGCAAAACGCTGAGACGAACCCAGCCACGAGTTAACTGTGGATCATGTTTTTTCAGTGCTTCCAGGAAAACGATGATTCCAGGTGGCAGCAAAACGATTAGAAAGCGATCCAGATAACCGTCCCCGCCAATATAAAACCAGTAAGCCACCCAGCCCACTGCAAACAAAACTTCCAGCCGCAGTGAGCGCGTCAAATTGACCCGTTGGGTCAGAACACCCGCCGCCAGCATAAAGGCGGCTACGCTCAAACCGATTAAATAGATAAACAAGCCCTGCCGCATGTTCACATTCACCAGCAAGATAGTTGCATATACAAAGCGATACAACAGACCACCCGTGACTTTGGCGTAGAATGTGTTGGGCAAAACATCACCGTAATAGCTGTAGCGCCATCCAATATAGACGATCAGGGTAAAGCTTACCGTAATCCCTACTGCCCATAATACCCGCCATTGACGCTTCAGGAGTAAGTACAGCCCAACAATCGCCACTAGTACAAAACCATCGGCCCGCGCTAGGATCGAAAGTACCAGGCTGATACACAAAATGGGGAGCGCATCACGCGAATGGAGCTGATCTACACTGGCAAAGATGAGCAACATGAGCAAGAGTACAAGTAAAGTTTCCATCCCCGCTGCTGCCCATAACCAGAGCGGTGGAAACAGTGCAAACAACAAAACAGCTATGGCGGCGTAGGTGCCCCCAAGCCGTTTTTGGCATTGATAATGAAATACAAGCAGGCTAGCCGCGCCCAAAACAATGTTCAGAAAGGCAGAAAAAAAGTAGAGCGATACATCCGTGAAGACTCGCGCCGCAGGTGATAAAAGAAGTACATACAGGAAATTTGAATAGCCTTCGACTCGCTCACCAGGATTGAACACAAGGCCATCACCTTGAGCGAAATTATGAGCGAAGCGGTACGAAATATAGGCATCATCATTGCCCCAGGCGCACTGAGCCTGATCAGCACCACAATAGCCCCATAGAACCTGAATCACACAGCCACTGAGCAAGATGATCAGACTCACAATCAGAATTCCGGTACGAGCATTTAACCAATTTTGCATAATAGCCTGATTTGGGTCTTGGTACAATGGATAGTGATAGTAGTTTAGCAATCGATAATTTTCAACACAAGAAGATGGGACGCTATCTGACCTAACGATTATTTTTGCATAGAACGCATGTGCTTATCCGCTGCGATAGGATATAATACGTCGTCTGTTCAAACTCCATTCCCACTGCATCGCCCCTAAGAATGGAGTTTTCATCATTAGAGGTTCTCATGGCTCAGAGCAAACCCGCTAAGTCCGCCCCCCAAAAACCAGCATCTACCAGTGCGGCCAGCACTGCTAAACCCAATGCGCCTGCCCCCAAACTGGTCGAGAGCAAGGCGCGCAGTGCCGCCCCGAAAAAATCTGAACCGAGCAAGCAGCCAGCCGCACCCGCCAAAAAACCGGGTAGCTCGCCTGCCAATCTGACTCTTTTTAACATGGAGCCGGAGCGGTTTGGGCACATGCTGCATGATCGCCCGGCCTGGGTCGATGAGGTGATCGGGCTACTGATTGTTGTGGCCGGGATCGTTTCGCTGCTATCGATTCTAAACACCACACCTACGGCCACACTTGCCAGTAATTGGGCGGAAACATTGCGCGCAATTTTTGGTTTTGCGGGCGCGCTGATCGTTTCAGCGATGATCATGTGCTGCGGCTTACTGATTTTGCTACCTAAGATCGGCATTCCGTTCAAACTCGGTTGGCGGCGTGTGGTCAGTCTGGAGATCGCGTTCCTGGCATTCATGGCCGTGATGCACTTGATCGCTCACGATCCTGAGCCGCGCGCGCTGGCACGTTCGGGCGGTGGCGGCGGATACATTGGCTGGGCACTCAGTACGCTGATTGCCAAATTGTTTGGCAGTAGCCTGAGTATCTTTTTATTTGGGACGATCATGCTCATTGGAGTGGGGAGCGCGTTCGGGGCGAAGCGCGTTCATTTGCGGCAGAGCATCACCTGGCTTGCGACTCGGATCAGCGCGCTGGCCGAACGTTTGACTCGTGAACCCCTGCCGCGTCCGGTTGCCCCTGTTCCAACAGTCATGGCTGCACCGATCTTGCCTCTTGCACTGCCGCCTGAACCTGTCGCCGTCGAGCCGCTCCCGGTTGTACCTATGGCGCGTCCATTAAACACCATCAAACCAACATACACTGCGCCTGAACCCGATGAACCCGAAACTGACTCGGAAGCTTCCGCCGCCGAGTCTGTATCATCCATCCCGACGCGCGACTCATTAGTGCCCCGTTCCGCGAAAGTGGTGCTGCCGCGCGTTGAAGAACCGCCGCGCCCCACCCGCTATTTCACGATTGAAGACTTCAAGGAAGTCCGGCAAGCGTCCAAACGCAATCCCGATCTGCCGCCAATGGATTTGCTGAGTGAGACGGAACTGAACCGCCCCAGTGAGCAGGAGATCAACACCAATGTGCGGATCATCGAAAATACGCTGCTCGAATTTGATATTGACGTGGAAATTGTCGATGTGAAAGTCGGGCCAACCGTCACGCAATATGCCGTACAACCATTCCGCGAAGTGACCAACGAGCAGGGACAGGTGGTCATGCAGCGCGTGCGCGTCAACAAAGTGGCGTCCTTGAGCAGCGATCTGGCGCTGGCACTCTCCGCAAAAACGCTGCGTATTCAACCCTATGTACCCGGCCATACCTACATGGGCATCGAAGTGCCGAATCGCGTCCCAAGTGTGGTGGCGATGCGGCCTGTCATGGAATCGGAGACGTTCGCGCGGGCGTTCACCAAGAAAGACCCGGAAAACCCAAACGCAACCATTGACATGCCGCTGGTGGTGCCGCTTGGCCGCGACGTATCGGGCGCGTCGTTCGTCGCTGATCTGGCAACCATGCCGCACTTGCTGATCGCGGGCACTACCGGATCGGGTAAGTCGGTGTGCATCACGGCGATCACGCTGGCCCTTGTCCTGAACAACACGCCAGATCGCCTGAAACTGATTATGCTTGACCCCAAAATGGTAGAGCTAACGCGCTTCAACGGCCTGCCGCACTTGTTGGGGCCGGTTGAAACGGATATGGAGCGCATCATCGGCGTGCTGCGTTGGGCGACGCGCGAAATGGATCGGCGCTACAAGCTGCTCGAAGTTGAAGCGACGCGCAATATCGAAGCCTATAACCGCGCGCTTGGCAAACGCCGCAAAGCCGAACACTTGCCGTACATCGTGATTCTGATCGACGAAATTGGCGATCTGATGCTGAGCCGTCCCGAAGAAATGGAGCGCACACTGACTCGTTTGGCACAAATGGCACGTGCCGTCGGGATGCACCTGGTCGTCGCCACACAGCGTCCCAGCGTGGATATTATCACGGGTCTGATCAAAGCGAACTTCCCGGCGCGTATTTCGTTCGCGGTGGCGTCCGGGATCGATTCGCGCGTCATCCTCGACTCGGTAGGTGCCGAAACGCTGATGGGGCGTGGCGATATGCTGTATCTGGCCTCTGATGCCAGTGGCCCGCAGCGTTTGCAGGGCTGCTACATCAGCGATCAGGAATTGGATCAGGTGGTGGCCTACTGGAAACAATGGCAGGCCGATCAGATTGCCAGCGGCGATGTGGATAAGCCCGGTGTCGCTCCCTGGGATCGCGGCATGACCCGACGCGAATCTCATGCCGAAACCGATCCGATGCTGGAGGAGGCGCTGGCTTTCGTGATGCGCGAACAGCAAGCCTCAGCGACGGCTATTCAGCGCCAATTGGGGATCGATTATCCGCGCGCCGCGCAACTGATGGATTTGCTGCAAGACCTGGGCGTTCTGGGCGCACCCAAAGAAGATGGCCGCACTCGTGAAGTAGTTGTCAAGCCGAATACCGAACGCTACCGAAAGATCATGGAAAAGCGTCGGGGCATGTAAGCGCAGCTTATAAACAAATTGTAAAAGCATCAAACGCTGAAAAGTTGCTCAGCTATAGGTATTGACAAGCTGGTTAGTTTGGAATATGCTCTAACTAACTGTGAGAGCGCTCTCACAAGATGAAGAAATGTTAGCCATCTTGACAAACTTTCAGACTTTTCCGAATGAACTTAGAAGATATTGCAAAAAAAGCGGGCGTCTCACGCGCTACTGTGTCCAGAGTCATCAACGGCGATCTATCCGTTCGTGAAGCTACACGGGAGCGAGTGATGAGCGTGATCGAAGTCGAGAACTTCCAACCGAATCTGGCTGCGCGAGCGTTGGTGACGCGCCGTTCGGAGATCATTGGTGCGGCGATCCCGACAAACGAAAATATCTTCTTTGCCGATAACAGTTATCACCCGATGCTGCTGGCTGGCATGAGTGAGGCAACCCACGAGCGGGACTATGCGTTGCTGTTGTGGGCAGGTGAGGTGGCTTTCGATGACAAGCGTTGGTTACGAAAAATCTCCAACAAACACTTGATGGATGGTTTGATCGTGGCGTCGCTGGTTGATGGTCATCCATTATTCGCGTATCTGCTCAACCTGGGAATGCCATTCGTGATGATTGACCGCCCACTGCGCGATCAGGATCGCATTCATTATGTGACGGTGGATAACGTTCAGGCGGGTGAAGTCGCCACGCAACACCTGATCTCGTTGGGGCGGCAGCGGATCGCGCATATCAGTGGGCATCTGGATATCGGCGACGCACAGGATCGTCTGAAAGGTTACAAAGCGGCGCTCCAAAAAGCCGGGCGGCCAATTGACCCTGATCTGATCTACGAAGGTAAGTTCAGCCGTGTGGCCGGATATGAAGGGATGCTGCATCTGGCGCAGCACAAGCCGGACGCCGTTTTCGCCGCATCGGATACGGTTGCCATTGGTGTTCTCAGGGCGGCGCATGAATTGGGCTTACACGTGCCGGATGATCTGGCCGTGATCGGTTTTGATGATATTGATGTGGCACTTCAATCAAACCCGCTGCTGACGACTATTCGCCAGCCCGTTCGTGAAAAAGGGGCGAAAGCAGCAGAACTGTTGATCGACCTGATAGAAGGCCGTTTACAGGGCATTCAGCAGATTATTCTGCCCACCGAGTTAGTGATCCGCCAATCGTGCGGCGGTATTTCAGTCGGCGTTTAGTAAATAAATTCTGTAAGGGGGTGATGTCTCTGCACTGAGGCGTGTATCAAGTCAACTTTTGAGCATTGCAGGTTCCATTCGCTTATTTTTTTCACAAGGAAAAAACGATGAAAAGCTGGTTACGTAAATCAAGTCTTCTCCTGGCACTGGCCGTCATTCTGGCGCTGCCCGCCTCATTTTCGAGCGTCCACGCGCAAAGCAAAACCGTTGTAACATGGTTTGTCGGCCTGGGTACAGGCACTGATAAGGCTCAGATCGAAGTTCAGAACGCGATTGTTGACAAGTTCAATAAGAGCCAGGACAAGATCGAACTCAAGATCAATATCGCCGCCAGCAATCAGGTTGCGCCCGATGCACTCAGCACGTTGATCGCCGCTGGCACCGCGCCAGATATTGTCGGCCCCGTTGGTTTCGATGGCTCGAACCAATTCGCCGGACAATGGCTTGACCTGAATCCGCTCGTCGCAAAGACCAAGTACGATCTGAAGCAGTTTCCAGATAACCTGGTCAAGCTCTACCAGGACGGTGATGCACTGATCGGTATCCCGTTCGCTGTGTTCCCCGGTCTGCTCTATTACAACAAAGACCTGTTCGACGAAGCAGGTCTGGCTTACCCGCCCGCCAAAGTTGGCGATAAATACAAGTTGGATGGCAAGGATGTTGACTGGGACTACGACACACTGGCAATTATCGCCAAGAAGTTGACGGTTGACGCGGCGGGTAACGACGCAACCAGCGCCAAGTTCGACCCGACCAAGGTTGTTCAGTTCGGTTTCAATCACCAGTGGGGCACACAACGCTCCGACTTCTCGACCTTTGGTGGTTCGCCCATCATCGACGCGAAGACCAACAAAGTAGCGATCCCCGCGAATTGGCGCGCTGAGGCCAAGTGGGTCTATAACGGTATTTGGAAAGATCACTTCATTCCCACCGCGACCTATGATGCCAGCGACCTGCTCAAGCCAAGCGCCTTTGCTTCAGGCAAAGTGGCGATGTCCCGCGTTATGTTGTGGTACACCTGCTGCCTGGCCGACCTGAAGGCCAAGTGGGACCTGGGTGTCGTTCCTTCGTACAAGGGTCAGACCTTCGCCCCCGCAGATGCGGACACGTTCCGCATCACCAAGGCGACAAAGAATCCGGACGCCGCCTTTACCGTGCTGCAATATCTGCTCGGTGATGCTGCGCTCGACCTGTTGACGACCTACGGTGCTTACCCGGCTCGTCCTGATTTGCAGGATGCTTCGATCAAGGCAAAAGCCGACAAATACCCAACGGTCAAGAACTGGGCAGTCGTTGCGCCCAGCCTGAACTACGCGACAGTACCTCACCACGAATCGTACTACCCGAACTATAGCAAGGGTCAACAGCGTCTGAACGACTTCCGCACGCTGATATACGGCGACACCGGCAAAGACATTGACGTAGATAAGGAATTGGATAAACTTCAATCCGATCTACAAGCCATTGTCGACGCCGCGCCCAAGAAATAGTTGTTTAGGACGCTCGTAGCCCCAACCACACCTTTCCATAATTGGAAGGACAATAAGTCCCCTCTCCCGCGGGAGAGGGGTTTGGGGTGAGGGCATAAAAGTATTTTTATTCAGGAGTAACTCCCTATGGCCTCACCATCCGTCAGTCTTTCGACACCTGTCGTCCAGCCACAAATCCGACGTCGAACCGTCCAGCAGACACAGCGACTGTGGGGGTGGGTGTTCCTCTCTCCCTGGATCGCTGGTTTCCTGGTATTCACCCTGTTTCCAATGGCTGCTTCGCTCTATTTCAGCTTCACGAATTTTCAGATCGGTCAGGAAATCAAATGGGTTGGCCTGACAAACTGGCAAAAACTGTTCACCGATCCAGTCACACTCAGTTCATTGGGCGTCACTCTGCGTTTTGGTCTGCTGGCACTGCCCGTCTCGATCCTGTTCCCATTGTTGATCGCGTCAATGCTCAACTCCAAGTTCGTGGTTGGCAAGCCAGCACTGCGCGTGCTGTTCTATATGCCGTATATTATCCCGTCGATTTCGGGCATTTTTGTCTGGCAATCGTTTTTGAACGGTCAGACGGGCTGGTTTAACCGGCTGCTGCGCCTGATTGGGATCACCAACCCGCCAAACTGGTTATTCGACCCAACATATATCAATACCGCACTGGTATTAATCGGATTGTGGGGTGTTGGCAATGCCATGCTGACCATGATGGCTTCAATGCAGGGCGTCCCAACAGAATTATATGAAGCTGCGCGCGTCGATGGCGCAGGGCCGTTCACACTCTTCCGTCGCATCACGCTGCCAATGATTTCACCGGTTATTTTCTACAACCTGGTCCTGACCGTAATCGGATTGATGCAATATTTCGATGTGCCGTTCGTATTGTCCAACACGACTCGCTCTAACCCGGCCACGAACTTCATCAACCTGCACCTGTACCGAACCGCCTTCCAGTTCCAAGATATGGGCTTTGGCGCGGCGCTGGCCTGGTTCATCTTCATTATCGGTTTGGCGTTCACACTTGCGATGTTTGCTACTGCCCGTCGATGGGTCTATTACGCCAGCGGAGACAATTGATGGCTACTTACTCCCCCGCCGTCAATACGGCACCCCATTTTTCTAAAGACCTGCGAAATTTTGCACTCAAGGCGATGGTATCGCTGTTTGCACTGCTGGTCTTGTTCCTTTATCTATTGCCGATGGGCAACATGGCGCTATCCGCTGTCCGCAGCCAGGATCAGCTTTCCCAGACGCAGGATAGCTCGATCTTCCCAGTCTCGCCCACAAATTTTAATTATCAAGGCCAGGACTATCCGGTCTTTCGTGTGCCGCTGGAGTCTGGCCTGAAAGAACTGGCGCTGATCAAGAAAGGCCGCGAAAAGAGCAGTTTTATTGATCCGGCTAAACCGTCTGCCGAACCCCTCGAATGGACGGGCAACTGGCGTACCTTGGAAGCCGTTCAGAGCATTGTCCCACGCTGGCAAAACTTTGCCGATGCCTGGACGCTGGCAAAGTTCCCGCGCATGTTCCGCAACACATTGGTGATCGCTGTTCTGGGCATGATCGGTACATTGCTCTCGTGCATTTGTGTGGGCTATGCTTTCGCCCGCTTCCCGATCCCCGGCAAAAACATCCTGTTCATCATCCTGATCGGGACGATTATTTTGCCGCGTCAGGTGACATTGATCCCGACCTATGCCTTTTTTGCGACGATAGGCTGGACAGGGACATGGCTGCCGCTCATCGTGCCGCATTTCTTCGCCAATGCCTACAACGTCTTTTTGCTGCGCCAATATTTTATGACTCTGCCACGCGAACTGGACGAAGCGGCGATGATCGACGGTGCGGGGCCGTTCCGCATCCTGATCAGTGTGATTCTGCCACAATCGTGGCCGGTGATCGTTTCGGTGGCTGTGTTCCATTTCGTATTTGCCTGGAACGACTTCTTTGGCCCGCTGCTCTATTTGCTGAGCGCACCGGACTTGCAGCCGATCTCGGTGGGCATTCAGATTTTCAACTTCCAGTACGGCCCGCAGCCGGAACTGGTTCAGGCCACCTCACTGATGGCGATGGCGCTACCACTGATCATTTTCCTATTCGCGCAGCGGTTCTTTATGCGCGGCATCGTGGTCACGGGCGTAGAAAAATAAGGCTGATAAGATGCACCTGCCCTCAACCCCCAGCCCCTTCTCCCGAGGGCGAAGGGGCGCAAACCTGCGAATCTGGTCTGCAAGTCCCTCTCCCTCGGGAGAGGGATTTAGGGTGAGGGCAATTCTACTAACTATCATCTTTCTCTTACCCATAGTGCGACCACAGGCACAGCAGGCACAACCCATCGGCTTGGCCGTCAATGTCACAAAGACACTTGGCGCGATCAATCCGTTCGTCTATGGCGCGAATCACGGCCCTTGGGCGTTTGTGCCGCTCGATCTGATGCCGATGGCCGAACAATCGGGTGTCACTTATCTGCGTTTTCCGGCGGGCAATTGGGGCGATGATAATGATCTACAGCCCTATCATGTCGATCCGTTTATCGCCTTCGCCCGCAAATTGAATGCCGAACCGAGTATCAGCGTTCGGCTCAAAAACGGATCGGTTCAAAAAGCCGCCGATCTGGTACGCTACGTGAACATCGAGAAGGGCTACAAGGTTCGCTATTGGAGCATCGGTAACGAGCCTGATCTGTTCCCTAACTACAGCATCGAGCAGTACAACCGCGATTGGCGCACTTTTGCCGAAGCGATACTCAAAGTTGACCCGACGATCCTGTTTGTCGGACCGGATGTAAGTCAGTTCCCGCCCACTGTCGAAGGTGATCCGTACAACAACATTCGCCGCGAATGGGTACGCAGCTTCCTCAAAGCCAATGGCGATCTGGTGAGCATTGTCTCGATTCACCGTTACCCGTTCCCCAAAATCAAAGACGGCAACGCCACCAAGATCAACGATCTGCGTGAGAATACCCACGAATGGGGCACGCTGATCGACAATTTGCGCGCGGTAGTCAAAGACGCCACAAACCGCGATCTGCCGATTGCGCTGACCGAAGTCAATTCGCACTGGACAGCGCCGGTGAAGGGTGAAGGCACGCCCGACTCGCTGTATAACGCGGTATGGTGGGCAGATGTCTTAGGGCAGATGATTCGCGCCAGGCTGGATATTGTGGCATTTTTCACGCTGCAAACTTCAAGCGATAGTTTTGGGCTGCTGGCACGTTACGACGCCCGCCCGACTTATTATGTCTACCAACTCTACAAGCAGTTCGGGGACACGCTGGTACAGGCCACTTCCGCCGATCCCGATGTATCGATCACGGCGGCCACCAAACCCGACGGCACGCTGACCCTGATGATCGTGAATCTGGCCGCCGAATCTCGTACCGCGATGCTTCAAACGATAGGCTTCACAACAACACAATCTGCTGCGGTCTGGCGACTCGATGCTGATCACAAGGCCGAACGAGTCGGCTCACAATCGACACAAGACGCGCTCACCCTTCCGCCGCAATCGGTATCACTATACACATTTTCGCACTAGCGCCCCCTATCCGATCTTTTCTATTCCCTCGGCGCAGTCCTCAAGCGTAGGGCATTCGCAGCGTGACGCACGCTCCAACAGCATTTTCATCCGATTGATGCGGTTGAGCAAAACGTCAATCTCCTCAAGTTTGTGGCTTGCCAGCTTTTGCCAGCGTGCCGAAGGGGGCGTATCGGTTGGGAACTCATAGAACAGCGCCCGGATCTCAGCAACGGTAAAGCCCGCTTGCTGTGCCATTTGAATAAGCCGAATTTTCTGAACGATAGCCACTTCGTACCGTCGGCGGCCATTGATGCGTACTGGTGCTGACAGCAATCCGGCGCGCTCATAAAATCGGATCGCGGATGCGCGGAGTCCGACCTGACTTGCCACTTCGCCAATGCTCAATTGCGATTGACTCATGTTGTGATTTTCACCCCTTGACTTAAACAGCGGTTTAAGTGTTATCGTGCAGATTATCGCCAAACGGGCGAAACTACAACAGGAGAGAAAATTCCATGCTAACCGATCAATTGCCCACCAACGACGTCGTTATCGCGTGCGACCCAAACGCCACCCCCGCCGAGCAGCGTGACGCCTGGGTTGAAACGGGCAAATATGTTTACGCAGCAGTCCAGGAAATCCAGCACTTGCCGGATGGCTATCGCTTTCGCTTGCCAGCCGATTCGGTGATGTTGATCCGCATCGCTGAATATATCAGCAGTGAGCGGTTGTGCTGCGCGTTTTTGCACTTCACACTTGAAATTATGCCCAATCGGGGGCCGTTCTGGTTGAGTCTAACGGGCAGTGACGGCGTCAAGGCGTATATTGGCGGTATCTTTGCGGCCAGCGACCTGCTTAACCCGGACGTTGCGGCTGGCCTATCTTATGGTGAAACCAAGTAAACGTCGCGTATGATAGACTACAGGGATGAAACACCGACGATTTAAATTGACGGACGATGAGATAGGCGCGTTGGCAGCAGCGGAACGAGAAACGCGGGAAGCATTGGCGT
>JBBSEU010000015.1:0-37160 GCA_038239365.1 Aggregatilineales bacterium | reverse complement strand
TGGCCGATATTGTGTTGTGCTTTGGCGATCACGTCGCTGTCCAGTTCCAGACCGATCAGTCGGCAGTTGCTCACCGAACGGATCATGTTCAGGTAGAAGCCGCGCCCGCACGCACAATCGAAAATCAACTTATCATCCGTCGGCTCAATCCACTCGAAAATGGTTTGCACACGCCGCTTGAAGGCCATATCCGCCTCATTGCGCGTCAAACGCTGGAGAGTCGTTTCGTCGATCATAGAATCACGGAGTTCCTTTTCGGCTAAGCTGCGCGGCATTGCGGAAATGCTTCTCGTAACGGTTGATCGTTTCCTCGAAGTTGAACGTCTTTTCGATCTCCGCACGCGATTTTTTGTATTTTTCAGGATCGGCCAGCACATCGATCACGGCCTGCCCCATCGCCTGCCAGTCGCCGCGTGGCACGATCTTGCCCATGCCTGTTTCCGTGACCGGGATACGCCCGCCGGGGGTATCAGTCATAATCACGGGTGTACCACTTAGCATCGCCTCAACCTGTACCAGCGCGAAACATTCCGTATCGCTGGGCAGCACGAACACATCACACGCCGCGTAAAAGTTCGAGAGCGCCTCGGAACTGGTGATCAAGCCCAAAAAGATCAACTGATCGCGGTACTGATCGATCAGCGGTTGAAGCGTTTGCCAGGTATGTTCGTAGGGAATGTCGTACTGTCCGGCAAAGACGATTCGTGCATTAGGATATTTCTGATTGATCACTTCCAGCGAACGGATCAATACGTCGGGGCGCTTTTCGGCGACGAAGCGCCCACAGTAACCGATCACCGGGCCGCCGTCGCACTGCCATTGTGCGTGCAGTTCGCGGGCACGCTGCGGATCGGGCAACGGCATCTTGATCGGCGGATAGATAACCGATACTTTATCGAGGAATGGTTTCAGGTAATAGCTGTTTTCGGCGTAATCGTGACTATACGCGACCAGCCGGGCGGCGCGCTTCGCCATGAATTTGAACATGCTGAACATGATCGTCGTGATCAGCCGATTGGAAAGTCCCAACGGCAAGACCAGATCGCCGTGATGGGTGGCGACGACCTGCTTACCCGTCATACGCGCCACTGTTGCCACAATCGCCGTTTCAAGCATTGGCGTATTGATGAAAATCACATCGTAGCGGCGCATGAACTGCCACAACGCAAATGGAAACAACGGCATGATCATCCCGCGACTCATGCGAATGGGTGACCACAAGCGCACGATCCGTACACCGTTGACCGTTTCATCACGGGGTAGATCGATGCTGTGCCGCGATGCCAGAACGGTCACTTCATGGCCGCGCGCAGCAAGGGCTTCTGCGACGTGCTGCACATGGATTGATAGCCCTGTGCGATGCGGCACATAATACAGAAGCGAAATCAGAATTTTGAGACGATCTTGAGCCAATCCGAACAGCCTTTTTGTGTGTTACTGTGGAGTCACCAGCGGATCAGGGGACTTGCGTTTGGTGAGCGCCTGCGCCGACTGAATGATCTGCGAAAGTGAAATCTTTTCCTGCACGAGACCGATCCAACCCAGCAGTGCGTACATCCCGGTATTGACGATATGCAGCACCACCGCGAAGGCCAATGCCCGCGCGCGTAATTCGGGTGTCCCGGCCAATCCGCCAATCGTGAAGCCGGAGACAACTGCCGCCTCGAACGGACCAACACTGCCCGGCACGGCAGGCAGCGCAATTGCCAGCGACGCCAGCACGATCATCAACAAGGTGCTGTTCAGATCGGGCTTTTCGTAGAAGATCGGCATCAACACGTAGCCTTCGGTGATCGACATCGTCCAGGCCAGCGCCGTCCAAAACAATGCCGAAGCCACCCCTCGTATTGAGCCAAGCGGCGCGATTCCATCCAGAAAACGGTCAACGATATGCGTCAGGTCAAAACGTCGGAGCAGCGGAATCAGGCGAAGTGCGAACTTGGTCAGGCGGTGAGCCAGATCGCGGCGCGCAGCCAGCACCGCCAACACGACTAATCCAGTGATGGCTAACAACCCGGTCAGGCGGGCAGCCGTTTCAACTTGCGGCGTTACCGGGGCAAGACTGATCGCAATGGTGGCCAGCACCACGACGGCCAGCATATCGGTCAGCCGTTCGACAACCATGCTGCTCAGTGATGTGAAAACCGAGATCGGCGGCGCGAGTCGGGTTGCCAGAAAAGCGCGTACCACTTCACCGAGGCGTAAGGGCAACACCGCCCCCAAAAAATAGCCTGCGTTCAGAATGTTGAAACTGTGCTGAAACTCGATCTGATTATTGAGCAGTGAGCGCCAACGCATCGCCCGGAAAAATAAGCCGATCACGACGGTAACTACGGCTGGCAATAACCAGAGGTACTGACCGCGCGCGAACTCATCACGCAGCGCATTCAAATCGACGCCGTTCAGGGCATAGGCCAGGGTTGCCGCACTGACAACCAGCCCCAACGCCAAACTTTGCCAACGTTTCATCGAAGCTTCATCGGATAGCGAACTTTCGTGTCTGATCACGGCGCGGTATTATAGCACGCCGCCGAACTTTGATAGTACACGCGAAGCAAGCCGAATCCTCTCTGAACTGCAAAGTTAAGTTATGGTCAGGTTGCGAAGATCGATTGTTGCAGCGGCGGGCAACAAGAAGTCCATACCAACAATGCCGTTTATAGCGAGTTCGTAATCCAGCGCGCCAATTTGTATGGTGAACGGACTGATCACCAGATTGGCAATTGCTATTTGCTCGATTTGTTTTTCGATAACCGCTTCTCGCCCACCAATGCCTGTCATAAATCGGATACGATCTGCTTGCGTAGGGATTATGCCAATGGTAACGAGATCATCAGTCCTGAAAACGCTGGCAGCGGCACCCGTATCAAGCAGAACATTTTCGAGTTGAAGTTGTTGATTGTTCGCGTATAACAAGACTGAAATGAAGGGTAATCCGTTGCGGATCGTAATGCTCGCCATCATTAACCCAAAATGTGACCAAAGGCATCAATCACGCCGATGTCCAGGGTTTCATGTTCAGTATGCAGCACATAGTATTCACGGTATTTATCCGCGTGATGTAATTTTTTGTAGTGTTCCCATGCCGCATTCCAATTCGTGCCATATTCGCCGATAAGTTGAAAAACAGAGAAAACTCTATGCCCCTCTTGCGTAAAAGCCTCTAATGCTTCGACGAGTACCCAACGTTGGGGATATTGAAGGCGTATTTCTTGCCAGGTCATCTTTACCTCGCTGTTCCAATTTTATCGGATATTCGTACAACTCTACTACAACATTATCATAATATTGCTGGAAAACCCGCTCAAGGTGATAAACAAAGTGGGGAAAGCGTGCTGGTAGAATAGGCACTATATGAAGTGGAGCGAAACGATCATGCCCGAATGCCGCGTTGTCTGGCTCGGAAACAAACCCTATCTCGAAGCATGGGCGCTGCAAAAAGAATTGGCCGAAGCGCGTGGCCGTGACGACATCCCGGATACGCTGCTTATGCTAGAACATCCGCATACCTATACGCTCGGATCGGCGGGCAAAGAGGACAACCTGATCTGGTCTGCCGACGAACGTGTGGCGCGCGGTGTGAGCGTTTATCGCGTGGATCGGGGCGGCGATGTGACTTATCACGGGCCGGGGCAGCTTATAGGCTACCCGATCCTTAAATTAGATCGAAGCATTGACGGCTTGCACGCGGATGTGATCGCCTACATTCGCGGCCTTGAAAATACGCTGATTTACGCGCTGGAAACATTCGGCGTGCGGGCATTCCCGTATCCCGGCTTGACAGGCGTGTGGGTCGATCAACCGCCTGCCAAGATCGCGGCCATTGGCGTCAAGGTCACGACAAAGGCCGTCACGCAGCATGGTTTTGCGCTGAACATCAACACTGATCTGAGCTACTTCGCCGGGATCGTGCCGTGCGGCATCAGTGATAAGCCAGTGACCAGCCTGGCGCAACTGTTGGGCACTTCACTCGATTTCGAGTCGGTGCTGGACAGCGTTGCAGTCGCTTTTGGTGAGGTCATGCACCGCGATTTAATTATTGACGATGTAATATAAGCGGCGTTTGGCCGTAGGCCGTTCGTGATGGAGCAGGCCGCCCTTTTCCCGCATACTGAAGGAGTTCAACCGATGGTTCGTAAAAGTGCATCGCTCATGGTTTCGGTGATAATGATGGCTTTGATCAGTGCCTGTGTCGGTGCGCCCGTCGTGGGAGCGCCAACCCCCCAACCGCTCACCAATGGCACGCCGCAATCAACTCAGATTGCGGGCGCAATGCCATCACTGGTTATTCCGCCCACTCGTACCATTTTCCCGGCGGCGGGGCCGACGCTTGATCACAGTTTTCAGGTGGGCGTCACTTATGCAGGCGCAGCACCGACTCAGATCGGGCGGTTCACACTCAACAAGAGCAAATCGTATGTCGATAAAGGTGGGCGCGGCGTGGTACTGATCTACGAGTTGAACGGGCTGGAACTCTCGGCAACACTCTGGCTGACCGACAATACGAATGACGCGGTAGATCGTTTCAACGTCGAGACGGGGCTGATACAGGTTGAGAAAATCCCGGTGCCAGTGGGCGATCAGGCGGTTGTCTCGCCGACGAATAAAGCAGGGGGGCTGCGCCCCGGCCAAAACCAAACCGTCTGGGCAGAGATGCGCTTCCGCAATACCGTACTGATCCTGTACCCATCTGCCGACATGATCATCAAAGTGACGGACTTTAGCAAAGACGAAGCGGTTGATATTCTGACAAAGCTATTGGCTGCACTCCCTAACAAATGACACCTGCCAAATGAGGATACTATGCGACGCTTAACCCTGTTCATTGCCCTGTTCGCCCTGACTATTTCGATCTTTCCGAGTCGGCAAGCCGCCGCACAGTCGTCCCAGGTCTATCGCAGCGATATGTTTGGCGTCACCTTTCAGTATCCGGCGGGCTGGTCATTGAAAGAGCAACCCGCCACGCAAACTGTGATCGTGCTGAGCGCCGAGGATGCGAAAGCGATTGAAGCGGGCAAAGAACCAGGGGGACTGGTGTTCAGCGTCGCATTGAGTACCTTCCGACAAATCGGAGTCGAGGCGATCAACGAACTGGGCGAACGGCTCAAAACCATCGCAGCCACGCCCGACGCTTCTCCCAAAGGGACGAAGATCGGCGGCGCGGATGGCTTGAGTGTTGATGTGCTGGATGGTAACAGCGGTGTTGCGGGCAGTACGGCCATGCTCTCCATCGGGCGGCGACGGGTGGCGGTGGTTCGCGGCGTAGCGACGATCCGAGCATGGGCCAGCGGCGGCGCAAAAGCACAGTACGATGATCTGCTGAGTACGCTCTCCTTCTTCCCACCTACCAACGCCGATCAACTGGATCGACTCGGTCAGATCATGTGGCAGGTGAGCGATCCGCGTTTTGGCGCGTTCGCAGATGTGGGCGCGTCGGCGGATGGGGCATCGGTGCTGGTGAGTGATCCGGTGAATGGCATCTGGACACTCAGCGCAAACGGCGCAGTGACCGATGTGAAAAAGTATGAGCAAATCGGCGCATATGGCACGCTTGGCCTGTTCCGCGACGGCACTCGCTACATCGCTGACCCGGTGAATCACGCCGTCTGGTTGATCCAACCGACGGGCGCGATCAAGAAGCTGTTGGGCGGCACAGTGGGCACAGCACGCGGCCAGTTTGGGGCGGACTCGCCACGTGTGTTCACCTTTGGCTACGGGAACACGCTCAACATTCTGGATAACACCGAAAAAGGCACACGCATCCAGGTCTTCGGGCGCGGCGGCGATGCGCTCACCGCCTGGGATATTGACCCGGTGCAGGGCGGCGCGCTGACTGCTGACGAAAACGGCTATGTGTACGTCGTTGGTACGAACACGCCCGGTATCATTAAGCTAACAGCGGCGGGCAAAGTCGTTGCGAAGGATTTGGGCAAAAGTGCGCTGAGCGGCTCAGTGCTGCAAGCGATTGTCGTGGATCGGTTCGGCAACCTGTACGTGGCGACGGCGGATTCGGGCGTGATCAAGCTGAACCCGGATGGCGGTTTGGAAGGCGTCATTGGTGAGCCTTATGATCAAGCCGCGCCGCCCAAGCCCGGCCAACTGGGTAAGCCTGTCGCGCTGGCACTTGGACAGGCCGATAACATTCTGTACATCGCGGACGGCGGCAAGTTCCCGCAAATCATGGCGGTGGCGCTCAATAACAACGCGACCATCAACGTTCAGGCAGGCACGAAAGCGATGGGCACGATCACGTATGGCGGCACACTGAACGGTGAGATCACGGCGGCGGCCTTCGTGAACAGCTATACGTTCGATGGCAAAGCGGGCGATGTGGTGACGATCACGCTGCAAGCGGCGAATGGCAGCGGTTTGGATACGTTTGTCGATCTGCTTGGCACAGATGGCTTACGAGTGGCGGCTAATGACGACGCCAAAGTGCCCGGACTGGCCGCCACCGACTCACAGATCGCGTCCTATAAGCTGCCCTACAACGGCACGTACACGATCCGGGCAACGCGCTTTGGCCGAGAAACCACACACGCGGCGGGCGCTTATACGCTCAGTCTGATAAAGCAGTAGATCATGCGCTACACGATTGAGCGATTTCACCCGGCGCATTTAGCATCACTGACCCGGTTGCTAGATCGCTCATTCGGCATCAGCAACCCGGCCAAAGAAGACCTGATCCGCTGGAAATTCTTCGATAGCTATCATCACGACGGTACCATCAATTACGTCGCGCTGGATGAGGCCGGGAATGTGGTTTCACAATATGCTAACTTCCCGGTTCAGTTGACTGGTGGTTGCCACCTGCTGCGCGCGATGATCTGCGCCGATATGGCAACTGCGCCGGAGTTTCGCGGGCGGGGGCTAATCTCACAGCTTTCGCGGCGCGTGTATGACGAGGTGGCAACCTGTGCGGATGTGTCAATTGGCTTTTCCAACGATGAGGGTGTGAAGGTCGATCAGAACGCGAATGGTTACGGCTACCGCATCGTTGGGCGATTTTCCCGCTATCTGAAACCGCTTCTCTGGAAAACCGTGACACCTTTTCAGCTATCGCCAGTAGATCGCTTCGATGTGTTACCCTGCCAGAAATCGCCGTTATTCACCATTCACAAATCGCGCGAATATCTGGATTGGCGCTACGGTCGCAAGCCGAATAACGACTACCAAATCTACCTTCTCACCCAACACGGTCAATTTATGGGGTACGTAATCCTTCGGGACTCTGGTCAGCGGTGCTACGTCTATGATGTCATTGCCAACACACATGACACGGCAGTTTTCAAACAGATTTTGGCCGCGATGCACAATGCGATTCTGGAGCGGGGTAAGCGGTTGGCGGTGTACTACGTGCTGGCAAATTCGTTTTGGCGGCAGGTGCTAACGGATTGCGTGCTGCTGCCGGAGCGATTCGGGCGCTGCAACTACTATTTGACCGTCAAAATACACAACGAGACGCTCGCAATTCAGGATCGGTTGATGCAAGCGGAAAACTGGCGGTTGATGCTTGGGGATATTTTGTAGAGGTCTTTATATCACTCGTTTCAACTGTACAAGGCCTTGCGCGCTTCTTTGCGCTTGATCTCAGCCTCAACGACTGAGGCGAATTGTGGAGATAAATTGTCCACCTGAACGCCAGCAGCACGTGCTTCCTCAACCAACGCTTCCGGGAGTCGAATCGTGATCTCTACATCGCTCATCGTCGTTTGTCCCTACTCTATTTACCTGATCTGATCCCACGTTTTGTCAATTCAATACAAGACACGTTGAATACGTAGCGAGCGCCCGACTACGACTCGTTTTCAACAAAGGGGATTGAAAAAGAGAATGTCGCGCCCTTGCCGACAGTGCTTTTGACCTTGATCGTGCCGTTATGATGCTTGACAATTTCTGAGGCGATGTATAGCCCCAGGCCATATCCGGCAATACTCTTTTTCGTCACATTGTCAGCGCGCACAAACCGATCAAATATTCGTCCCTGATATTTTTTTGGAATGCCAACCCCGAAATCCTGCACACTCACGGTGACGTCTTTTCCAGTAACGGCTAAGTGGATAATGACTTCGTTCGCATCGGGCGAATACTTGACGGCGTTGGTTAGCAGGTTCACCATCACTTGCCTGATCTGTTGGTCATCACCCACGATTTTTTTGCCGCTGCTGCCTTTTACAATAAGTTTGTGTGTTGTCATGTGGGTTTGGAGTTCTTCCACGCTATCCCTGACTAAAGGGTCAACCTCTATGATGGTCCCTTCATGACTTGTAGCAGTTGCTTGCAATTTGGCAACATCAAGCAATTCTCTTATCATGGATTCCTGTCTGTTGACCTGTTCTTCCAATTTGGAGACAATATTGAGCGCCTTGCTATCGTCACTCCGAACAAGGTGCTTTTGTAGCAGTTGGACATACCCCTTAATGCTTGTCAGGGGTGTCCGCAGCTCGTGGCTTGCCAGACTAATAAAATCTTCGCGGTGCTGGTCAAGTTCTTTTCGGTCAGTTAAATCGCGCACAATCTTCACAAATCCCAGGAAATTGTTGGCCTTATCCCGGAGCGGCATAGAAAGCCCACTTGCCCAGAAACGGCTCTTGTCCTTCCTGACAAGCCAGTTTTCATCATCGGCGCGACCCTTTTCCAGTGCCATTTGCAACTCGATTTTGGGTTTGCCAAGTTTTCTATCCTCGAGAGTAAAAAACCGCGAGAAGTTCTTCCCCACAATCTCCTCTTCGGTATAGCCGAGGAGGTTTGTGCCACCACTGTTCCATTCGATTACCCGCCCATTCGCATCGAGAAGCATCATGGCATATTCTTTAACGCTGTCAACCAACAGGTGGTAGCGTTCCTCCCCTCTTGCCACTGAAACTTCAATTCCTTTAGCATTGAGCGTTGCTTTCTTTTTGCTTGCCTGGTTACTCATCATCACCCGTTGTTTTGACACTCTGCTTCGCTCCATCCGATCTTACCACTCTTTTTCTCCTCCTCAATACAATCATGGGAACTTTTGAACGCGCGTTATCGTTCATAAGAACATGAAGCGGCTAATCATCATCAAGAGGAAAACTCGTATGGCACGTCCACTGCTCAGTCTGCTATTACTGGTGGCGCTGGTTCTGACCGCGTTTCGAACCACCACCGCACACAGTCAAACCGAACTGCCGACTCCACCGCGTGTGATCGCCAGCAATCCCGCAAACCACGAGGAAATCACGCCCGAACAGGTGATTCAGATCACCTTTGATCAGGCGATGGATCAGGCCAGCGTTCAATCGGCACTGACCATTTCACCAAAGCTGGCCGGGCGCATTGACTGGCGCGACGATCACACGCTGACCGTCACCTTCGGTGCGCCGCCGACTCGTGGTGAAAGCTACGAACTGCGAATCGGCACAACGGCCAAAGCGTCAACCGGGACGCCGCTCGAAGATAGCTACCGCCTTACCTTCGATGTAGTCGGCAACCTGAAAGTTTCTCAGGTGATCCCCGCGCCCGATACCGCACAGGTACAGGCCGCATCGACGATCACAGTCGTGTTCAACCGTCCGGTAGTCCCGCTCGTCAACACTGCCGATCAAGCTGGATTGCCGCAGCCGCTCACCTTTTCGCCCGATGTGAAGGGTCATGGCGAATGGGTCAACACCTCGATCTACATCTTTCACCCCGATCAACCTCTGCCGGGCGGCACGAATTTCACCGCGACGGTTGACCCGAATCTGAAGGACATTACCGGCAGTACGCTGGCCGCGCCGTACACCTGGAAATTTGCCACGCTGCCACCACAGGTACTTTCGATCAGTCCGGTAGCGGGCGCGACTCAAGTCCTGCTCGATCAGCCGATCCAAATCACATTCAATCAGCCGATGGATACCACTTCTGTAGAAAGCGCCTTCACGCTCACGGACATCTCCGGCGCAAAAATCGAAGGCAAAATCACCTGGAGTAGCAATAACCAGGTGTTCACCTTCACGCCGAACAAGCGTCTGGCACTCGGTACAGGCCATCGCGTTGTGCTGTTGGGCAGCGCGCGCAGTGCATCGGGCGCGGCCACGTTAAGCAATCCGTTCAGTGCGGCGTTTGTGACCGTGCCTTATCCGGCACTGGTCGGTTCGCAACCTGCCAACGGCGCGCGCGACGTGTATCCTGGCAGCGGAATCGTGCTGCAATACAATACGTCGATGGATCAAAAATCGTTTATCGGGCGCGTTCATCTCTCGCCACAAGCCGAAAATTTCAGCATCAATGGTGGTGGGGACTATCTGTACATCAACTTCACGTCGTTACCGCAAACCACCTACGCGATCCTGATCGATGCGGGTGTGACCGATATTTACGGCAACCCGATCAATACCCCCACGACCATCACTTTCACAACCGGATCACTGCCGCCCACGCTGAACGTTGCCACGCGCGAATACGTAAGCGTGACAAATGCCTACAACACCGAAACGTTTTTGCAGGCAGCCAGCGTTAATGTCAGCCGCATTGACGGCAGCGTGTTCACGATTGCGCCAACCGATGCGATCCGGCTGATGACTCAGGGGCGCGGCATTCTCCCGCCACCTGTGAAACTCATCCATCGGATCGTTCAGCCAGTTGAAGGCACGCCTAACAAGCCGACGATCACCAAACTGAGCATGAGCGATAGCGGCAAGCTGCCACCCGGTTTGTACTACTTCGATATTTCATCGCCAGAAACCAGCCGACTGAACAATGATTATCACATCGCGCAGCTTTTGGCGGTGAGTACGGCGAATGTGACGCTCAAAATCGCGCCTAGGGAACTGCTAGTGTGGGTAACTGATCTTAAAAGTGGTCAGCCCGTCCCGAATGCGCCGATCACGATCTACGATCAAAATTCGCAGGTTGTGTTCACGGGTAAGACGGACGCGGACGGTGTTTATCGCACCCTGATCACAACAAACACTTTTGCCGATCAGACCGTCTGGGTAGTAGCCCAGGCCGATAGCGTGTATGGTCTGGCCTCGAATCGGTTCAGCGGCGTCAACTCGTATCAATTTGGCGTCAACTACAATCCCTATCTGCCCAAAGTGACCGAATACCTGTACACCGATCAACCGCTGTACCGTCCCGGCCATCCGGTTTATTTCCGGGGCGTTTTGCGCGCCGTTGATGATGTACATTACAGCTTGCCGAGCGGCACCACTGTACAGGTCAAGATCACCAATCAGGACGGCCAACTCGTTTATGACAAGCCGCTCAAACTGACCGAGTTCGGCACTTACAGCGGCCAATATGACGTGCCGCAGGATGCGCGACTGGGCTACTACTCGGTGCAGGTGGCCTACAACGATCAATCATTCGGGCATCAGTTTCAGGTGGCCGAATATCGCGTACCGGAATTCCAGGTCAACGCGACGGCAAAAGTCGATCAGGTAGTCGCCAATGACACGATCAAGGTTGACGTAGACTCGACATTCTTCTTTGGCGGACCGGTGTCTAATGCCAAAGTGACCTGGAACGCGCTTGCCAGCCCCGATTTCTTCAACTACACAGGCGACGGTGATTGGACATTTGGCAGCTATGGCAGTCCATACCCGTACTTTTCCGAGGATTTTGGGTACAAGCGCGGCGGTTATGGTTATGGTGGGCGCAGCGTGGGCAGCGGCGGCGGCACGACGGATGATAAAGGTCATTTCGTGATCGAACTACCCGCCGATCTGGGCGGCATGAACCGTACACAGTCGTTCATCGTCGAAGCGACGCTTACCGACCTGACCAATCAGGCGATCAGTGGCCGCACGACGATAACCGTTCACCCGGCGACAGTTTACGTCGGCTTACGGGCGGGTCAAGTCGTCGCCGAAGCGGGCAAACCAACAGATGTCAAGCTGATCACTGTTGGTTGGGATAGCAAGCCGATCCCCGGCCAAAAAGTGAAAGTGACCATTTCCACCGAGAGTTGGGAGCAAGACCCCAAAACGCTGGAATGGAAGCAGGTAAAAACCGACATTACGGGCGATAGCGTCACGACAGATGATAAAGGTCTGGGCACGTTTACCTTCACGCCCGCGAAGGCCGGACTGTATCGCGTCACGGCAATGACAACTGACAGTGCTAATCGTGTCGCGGAGAGCGCCACCTATGTTTGGGTGAGCGGCCCGCAGTCGTTCAACTATGGGCGCGGTGATGACAAATCATTGCAACTGATCCCCGATAAGAAGCTGTATTTACCGGGCGAAACCGCCGCAATCCTGATCGCGTCACCGTTTGCAACGCCTGTCAAGGCGTTGGTCACGGTAGAGCGCGCCGGGATCATCAAGACGGAAGTGATCGCGCTCACGGGCAGCACGACTTACAAACTGCCGATCACCGAAGCCTTCGCGCCGGATGTGTATCTCTCCGTGACGTTGGTCAAAGGCACAGATGATCAGACACCAAACCCGGATTATCGTTCGGGCGTAGTGGCATTGCACACGCGCGTTAAGCAGAAATTGATCATCAAACTGACGCCCTCTACCGATAAGGCCAAACCGGGTGATACTGTGCGCTTCGACGTGCTGACCACCGATTTGGACGGCAAGCCGATTTCCGCTTCGGTTGGGCTGAGCCTGACCGATCTGGCGAATCTATCTGTGGCGGCAAGCAACAGCGGCAGCATCTTCGAGGCGTTCTGGAGTGATCGCGGGTTGGCGGTGGCGACGAATGTTTCGCTTGTCGCCCTGATCGACACGATCATCCCGCAGCCTGTGCAGGCGTTGCCACGTGCCGCAGGCATCAGCGCCACCGCTGCGGCGACTGCCAATCAAGCGCCCGCGCCCGGCGTCGCACAAGGGGGACAGTTCGCCGCCAATGATGCAGCCAGCGAAAAGAAAGAAGGTGAATCACAACAAGCCGCGCCGCGCTTGAACTTCGTGGATACGCCGCTCTGGGCACCCGATGTGCGAACCGATGCCAGCGGGCATGGTTCTATTGACGTGAAGCTGCCCGATAACCTGACGACATGGCGACTCGATGGGCGCGGTATCTCTGCCGAAACTTACGCCGGACAGGCCACGACGGACATTGTTTCGACGCTGCCGCTGCTGGTTCGGCCTTCAACACCGCGCTTCTTTGTGGTGGGTGATCAGGCAGAACTGAGCGCCGTCGTCAACAACAATACGGATCGTGATCTGACGGTTGACGTAAAGCTGGACGCGAAGGGCGTCACGATTGCGGGCGGCGCACAACAAAGCATCACGATCCCGAAGGCTGGACGCGGCGCAGTGGCATGGCGCGTCACGGTGAACGATGTGAGTAACGTCGATCTGGCCTTTAGCGCCGTATCGGGTGAGTTCAAGGACGCCAGCAAGCCAAGCGTCGGCTTGGGCGATGCGAAACTGCTCCCGGTCTACAAATACGTCGCGCCCGATTATGTGGCGACGGCGGGCACGCTGACAGCAGCAGGCACACGCACCGAAGGTATCCTCTTGCCAAACGCAACCGCTGCGCCAACCGGTGGTGAACTGACCGTGCGGCTCAATACCTCACTGGCCGCGACGACGTTGGACGGCCTAACCTACTTGAAGAACTTTCCGTATCAATGCACCGAGCAGACGATCTCCAAATTCCTGCCGAATATTGTCACCTACCGCGCACTGGAAAAACTCGGTCAGGGGACGCCTGAACTCAAGACGAACTTGGAAACGGCCATCAGCGAAGCCCTAGTACGGCTCAGAATGGGGCAGCACAGCGATGGTGGTTGGGGTTGGTATCCGCAAGAGCAAAGCAATCCACTGGTTACGGCTTACGCAGTGCTTGGCCTGCTGGAAGCCAAAACCAGCAACTTGCTGACCGATAGTCAGATGTTGGATCGGGCAGTTGCGTTTCTGCTCAGCACCAATATGCAGGTTGGCCGCGATACACCCGTCTATCTGCTCAACCAACAGGCATTCGTTGATTTCGTGCTGGTACGCTCCGGTAATGGGAATATCAGCCTGCTTGATAACCTGTTCGTGCAGCGCGAGAAGATGAACCTGTTCGCGCGGGCGTTCATGGCGCAGGCTTACGCACTGGCGAAGGGCGATCAGAGTAAGATCAATGCGCTGCTCTCCGATCTGTCGAACGCCGCAATCCTGTCGGCGACGGGCGCGCACTGGGAAGAAGCCCGCCGCGACTGGTGGAACTGGGACAGCGACACACGCACAACGGCGATCATCCTCGAAACGCTGATCAAGCTGACGCCGAACAGTGAGCTGATCCCGAATGTGGTGCGCTGGGTGATGGTGGCACGTCGTGGCGATGCCTGGGAAAGCACTCAGGAAACGGCTTGGGCGGTGATGGCGCTCACTGATTGGATGGCCGTCAGTGGCGAACTCAAGGGTAACTATGCCTACAACGTATCGCTCAACGGAAACGGTGTCGGTGATGGCAAAGCCGCTCCCGAAACAATGCGCGATACCAAAACGCTCACGCTCGATGTAAAGCAATTGTTGACGGATCGGGTGAATCGGTTGGCAGTGCAGCGCGGTACAGGCGATGGCGCGCTGTACTACACAGCTACTTTGCACGTTGATCAGCCCGTTGAAGCGATCACACCGACCAGTCGTGGAATGAGCTTCACCCGTCAATATCTGTTCAATGGTAAGCCTGTCACCGAAGCAAAGATTGGCGATGTATTGACCGTCGCACTGGACATCACAGTACCGCACGATCTGTACTACGTCGTGATCAACGATCCGATCCCGGCGGGTGTCGAAGCGGTAGATACATCGCTCAAAACCACGTCGCAGATCGGGCAGCCGCCGCAGTTGGATCAGGTCAATCCGCGCTATGGTTGGGGTTGGTGGTGGTTCAGTGATACGCAGCTTCGTACCGAGAAAGCCGTCCTCACCGCACGCTATCTGCCCGCAGGGACATATCGCTACACCTATCAGGTGCGCGCCTCACAGAAGGGAACATATCGCGTCATCCCGCCGAACGGCCAGGAGTTCTACTTCCCGGAAGTGTTCGGACGCGGCGCAGGCAGCTTGTTCACGGTCAATTAACGGTCTTTGTCTTCTTGCCCCTCTCTTTCTGGAGAGGGGCAATCAGGGCAGCACCCAGATCGATTCGCCGTTGAGGATACGACGAATCTGATTCGGGAAATAGTCCGGGTCAAGTGGTTTCCCCAGGAAGCTGTTAAAGCCAAGTCGTCGTGCCATCTCGATTTGAGACAGGTGAATGGTATAGGCGACAATCGGAATATTCGCGCCCACCTGCGCTCGAAACAGCTTGAGCAGCTCATAACCATTTAGCTGAGGCATTTCCAGATCACAGAAAATAATATCGACGCGCGGCATGGCCTGAAAAGTTTCGATAGCCTGCGTCGGATCAATAACGGTTGTTGGTGAAATGCCTTCTTCGCCCAGCAGGGCGGCCATGATCTCGGCACTCAGAATTTCATCATCGACAATAAGGGCTTGCTGCTGACTCATTGACTTAAAAATGCCGATCTATTGGATGGATGTCCCATCAGGCAATTAATGTGCCGTCACGTTGGATGACTCACCTATGCTAAAACGATGCACTGCTTCCAATACGCTGACGCGCACATGATGATCGCTGTCGTCACGCCATACCAGAATAGCAGCCAGCGCACGCTGATCGCCAATGCGTGTTAGGGCACGGATGATTGTATTCCGCATGGCGGACGAGGTCGATGTTTCCAGCAAACTCAGCATCGCCTCAACTGCCGCTTGATCGCGCAGTACACCCAACGCTTCGATCACTCTGAGCCGAATAAAACCTTTTGGATGGTCAAGCAATTTGAGCAGTTGAGGTGCAACCGACGAATCGCCCAACTCCTCAAGCAGTTCAACCGCCATTTGACACAGCATCAAATTGGGCGAGTCGAGCGCCTCAAGCAGAATCGGGATCGCCTCATGCCCATTAATAGCAACCAGCACTTTGGCCGCTTGCCAGCATTTACGCCCTGAATGTGTCCTGATTGCCTCAATTAAAAATGGAATAGCCTCTGTTCCAATCGTCGTGAGCTGCATTCGTATGCGGCTGCATTCCGTAATATCTGCCGTATCGAGGTCATCAATCAGGTCTTGAACACGCATCATACCTCACATAACAGACCAGACTTCGCGGCCATCCAGGATTTGCCGGACAAGCTCCGAAAAAGTATCCAGGTCCAGCGGCTTGCCAATCGCCCCATTAAAACCCGCCTGCTTAAGTTGAGCAATTTCCTCGTTCATCACACTGGCCGTCACAGCAACAACCCGCAGATTCTGGTAGCGTTCCTCAGCACGCAGCATTTGCAACAGCGCAAACCCATCGGCGGGTTGAACATGTACATCCAAAAAAACAACATCAGGCAGTGCCGGGAGTGCGGCGATACGTTGCAGAAAATCGAGACTGTCCTCGAACATGAACAAATCTGTATAGCCAAGCCCCTGTTCCAGAATCATCTGTAGCACTTCGCGGCTCAGCGGATCATCTTCAACGTACAGGAAAACGGGTTTTTTGCTCATTGTCTATTGTGAATTTACCCGACACCCTCTACAAATCAATGATAACCAACAATCCGCGATTAACTCACCTCTAGCGTAAAACCGGTGTGTGCGGGCTTGCAAACGCGGATCAACTGCTCGGCCAATGCCCGATTGAGCGGCGTGTCGTCTTTGCCAAGTTTGAGTCGCACAGTGAAGGTGGAGGGCGGATTGTCCAGTTCGATGATCTCCGGCTTGACGCCGAAATAGAGTTCAAGCAGGCGCGTTAACCCGCGTCGTGTGCCGCGTCGCTGGAACAATTCGCCCAATTCCTGAACAACCGCGCGCTGTCGCTCAATCGGTACGGACGGATGAATCAGAATGTCGAACCACGCGCTGATCCATTGCAACCAATCGGGCGTAGTCAGAAGCGGATTGTAATACTGCTCAAAACTATCAACGCCCCAACCGAGTGGTGCCAGAATCGATTCCATGATTAGCAGGAAACGCTTCAAAAAGTCGGAGTCGTTGTAGACACCCGGCAAATACTGCATGTAACGGCTCTCAAGCGCCGGAATGCCTTCAATGGGTACGTAGGGTTCCAGAACTTCAGTATGGCCGTTTGGTGACGGGGCGCGTGCCGGACGAATGATCTCCAGGTCCAGATCGCGCACTTGTGGCCCGTGACCATTGCCCTTTGTCGTGGCAGGCACTTTGACAGGCGTTTCGAGGACTTGCTGTGCAGGTGATTGTGGATGCGTTACCTGCGGCTTGACCGTTTGTGCCTCGGCGGGCGATGGCGGCGGTGCGCTGCGATGAACATCCGGCGGTGGAGTTGGCTCATCATAGGGCGGCGAGACGGGTTCTTCTTTGAGTGGTGAAGGCGGGGCGGCCATTGGGGGCGCTGCCGCTGCGGCTTCAACCTGATCGATCCGCGTCAATGTGAGCGTAAACGGCCCCATGCGGATCACATCGCCAATTTTGAGCGCGACAGCCTGCTTGGGTTCGATGCGCGTTTCATTGACATGCGTACCATTGGTGCTGTTCAGGTCTTCAAGCGTGACAACGCCGTTCGTCAGCGCGATCCGGGCATGGTTGCTCGATACCTGTGGAACCGGCAGCACCAACGTATTATTGGTCTTGCGGCCAATCGTCACCGGAGTCGACTCGACGATCAACTGATCGGTTGTGATATCCGGTCCGGCAAGCGAAAAAATGGCACGCGGCTCAGCCATACCTTTATTCGTCCTTAATTTCGTGCCGGAACGACGCGATAACGCCATGTGCCACGAGTTTGATCTCCTGAGTGGATTCGCCCAACACAGGTTTACCCTGGCCGTCCCATGTGACCGGGAACAACTCGACAGCGTGAATCACTTCGATACCCGGCAGCCCTTGCAGCGCCGTGATAATATCCGACATATACAAGCTGCGACCAAACGGCCAGCCCTTGCCATCGGGGCCGCCACTCAGCGGGCTAAGATAATGGAAAAGGCGTTCTTCGGCCTGTTTCTTGACCTGATCAGCGTTATAGAAACTGCTGATCCGCATGTGAACGCGCGTCATCACCCAGAAGTAGGCGGGCGGCAGCACATCCAGCCGAGTCGAGAGCAAACGCCGATCATCGAGATAGTTCTTGATAGAATCGCGCACATCATCGGGCAAGGCCAAATCTTCGGGCGGCACATAATTACCGTTCACGTTGTTGACGCGCGGCACGACCAACACTTTGACCTCACCCGTGTTGACCGTTGGCGGCTGCAATGCGTGGACGCGGTGTATAAAACCCGATGCGGCCTGAACTGCCAGATATTCGTAATCGGCGGCGGTCACGGCGCGCTGCAACGTTCGCAAGTGGCCGGGCACGCGAATCTTGGCGTCTTCAATATCTTCGGCGTTCAAGCCGCCGCTCGCTTCATGGCGATTGGCGACACGATCCACATACGGCAAGCCCGTCTTTAGAACGGTCAGGGTATGCGCCTGAACGTTACCTTCAACGCCGCCACCATAACGGTAATGCAGCATCACGATCATCGCGCCCTGACGCGGGATCGCACCGTAACGCTTTACAGAGCCATCACGCTGCGGTAAGGCGGGCCCAAAACGTACTTCGCCCGTTGAACTATCCAGCACATAATGCCGATCTTCGGGGTCGGTGCTGCCAAAATCGGTTACTTCTGTCCAGAGTTCCTCTACCGTATTGCTGAGCCGCACCATGATCTGTTCTTTTTCCAGGCGCGGCAGCACAGGTGTATTCGCCAGATTAAAGCGTTGACCGGGTGTGCCATCGGAGCGACCAATCACTTCACCATCAATGCGGGAATTGTGGTTGGCATCGACAGTGCAGCCCCACGCGCCAGAATTGACACGGCGGATCACCGGAGAGTTGCGATATTTGGGTACGCCCGGTGGTGGATCAATCAGGCGGACACGCAACCAGTAACCTGTCGTATCAGCGATGCGCCCCTGAACCATACGTGGCAAATGCAATGACAGTACGCCCGGCTGGTTCAGTGCCTTTGTCTTATCTTCGTTGAGTTCGGCGGCTGTCCATTCAATCGGTTCAACTTTTGAGAGGACTTCCCATACGTAAGGCGGTTGAGTCGGGTCAACACCCGCGCCTGCTGCAATATCCACATCGAAATCGAGGCCGATAATATGACGACTCATGTCCTGAGCGAAGCCGAAATACATGGCATCACCCACTTGCGGCGGGTTGGCAAACGCCGAAAAGCCCTCAAAGCCAACTTCCAAACGGCGCAGGTTTTGCGACTGATAGCTGCGCGACTCGCCTGCCCGCTGTGCCGGACGACTGCTCAGTACCGCCGTCAGAGTCGGAACGTGGATTGTGAATGGCTCAGACGTGCTGAAAATAATCGCCTGATTGTTCTCGGTACGAAGGCTGGCAACCTCAGTGCCCAGCGGGATCGTAATATCGACGGGCTGCGGCGCGGCCAGCCAGAATGTTTCTTCGGTATGGGCAGTCTCCGGTTCGCGGAGATTCATCCCGATCAGTTCCATGAACTTGATATAATGCCGTTCCGGTACACGATTGAGCCGATACAGCAGGATATCGATCAGGTACGAGAACAACTCGATCATCGTAATGCCCGGATCGCTCAGGTTATGATCCGTCCATTCGGGCGTATATAACGGAATGCGCCGCCGGGCTTCGCGGACTAAGTCCTCGAAACTGCGATCATCCAGGCGCGGGGCTTCCAGGGGCATAAAGTCTCCTAAATCCGAGGGTCAGCACAGCGCGCCGACCCGTTATATACAAAAGGATTGCTAATTACTGCATCAGGTAGAACGGGTAAACCAGACTCCGTTCATCGTTTGTCGCTTTCACTGCGTACCGAATATTGATGATCAATTCGCCGCGCGCTGTATCATTCAGGCTGACCGTCACATCAAGCAGTTCGATGCGCGGCTCCCAGCGGGTCAATGCCAATCGAACCTCAGCTTCGACAGCCGCCGCCGTACCTGAGTTGGCGGGCGCAAAGATGTAGTCCTGAATGCGGCAGCCAAACTCCGGGCGCATCACTCGTTCGCCGGGCGCGGTGCTGAGAATGATGTAAATCGACTGCTGAAGTTCATTTTCAGGGGTCGTCAGCGCCACGCCGCCGCGATTATCAAGCTGTGGGGGGAACGCCCACCCCCGCCCTACCAGTTCATTAAACGTCATCGACATGCTGGAATGCTTTTCTCTTTAGTATAGCGCAAAATATCAGTTAATCATCACAGTTGCGCCCTTGACGGTGGTCATCGCCGGGCTGCTCACTTCTGCCCCTGCATTACCCTTGAGTGCCGCTTGAGCGTTGGCCTGTACGGTAGCATTCGCGTTCGACTTCATAATCGCACCGCTTGAGCCTTCGGCGGAGAACTGCATCCCCTTGATGTTGACGTTGTTCGTCGCCTCTATCGTGATGTCGGCGTCCGATTTGAGCGTCATGTTGTTCGTTGAATGTATTTCGATCTCGCCCTTGCTGTCCATCGTGATCTTTTTGTTGGCGGTATCGAACTTGATAAACGTGTTCTTTTTGGCGTCTATGATCTCGATGTATTCCTGGCCCTGATCTTCATCCACGAATTTGATGGTATGACCGGTGCGTGTCTTGATGATGCGCGTCTTGACCTTACCAGACGAGACCACCTCACCGACTGGCGCAGGCGGCGCGTTCTTGCCATTATACAGGCCGCCGATCACGAACGGGCGGTTGAAATCGCCATGTTCGAAGGCAACCAGCACTTCATCGTTGACTTCCGGCAGAAAATAAACGCCGCGTTGAACGCCACCACCGGGGATAACAATCCGTGCCCAATAGGATTCCTGTTGATCATCCAGCCAGGGGTATTTCAGCTTGACATACGCCCAGTCTTTTTCATCGGCTTGTGTGGCATCAATACCCGTCACGAGGGCGGTGACGACACCACCCCAGGGCAGGTCTTTGGTGATAGACGGCTCAACCAGATAGCTGAGCAGGTCTGGCCGCCCGCCTTCGACAGTGAACGCCGTTTGATAAGTGCCCTTGCTATATTCATGGCGGGCAGTGGTCACGCGGTATTTGCCGCTAAACTGGGTGCCCACTTCTTTGATTTCGATGACCATGCCAGCGTGCAGCGTCGGGACACCCTCTGCTTCGCCTTCAGCTTCGACAAAACCGCCGTTGAACGCATCCAGCAACCCTTGAGCAATCGTTTTGGCCTCGTCCTGACTCTGAATGGGCTGTCGCACACTGTAGGTAGTGGCCGCGCTGAACGCAGTCTGCGCTTTGGCACCGCCCCAGCTACCCACGCCCACGTCAGGGTTAACATCACTGTTGGACGCTTCACCCACAAAGGCTTGCTGACGTTCCACATCCCAGCCTTTGACGATCACTTTATCCACCTGTTCACTCAGGGTCAAGCGTGGACGAAAGTTGATCAATTCCTTGAGCCAGCTAAGGGTTAGATCGGGGCTGGCTGGTTTTTTCTGTTTGACAAAATTCAGTTCGCCGTTCTGGGTGAACACGACATAGCCGATCCGCTCGGCACGCTGCGTCAAAAAGTCAAAATCGCTTTGGGCGTGCTGAAAGACGTGCTTATAGACTTCCGTCGTGGCATCCACTTTGGCTGTCAGGCCGGATTTTTGCGCGATCTTCTGGGCAATATCGCTGTCTTTCACGTTCTTGTAGACCATGTTATTCGTGCCGCGATGCAGACGGTGGGCTTTGTCGTAACCGCGCACGGTCAGTGACACCAGCGCCTCAGTGAAGGATGGTTCTAATGCAGTGATCTCACCTTTGAACAAAGTGGTAATACTGTCGTTATCGTCTTCCGTAGAGAGGCCGATCTCTACGGCCTTGCCCACTTTGTATGGACCATTGTCAATGTCTTCGGGCTTGATCTCGATCAGCCTGATCTCGAACATATCCGGGATATGTAAGCTGCTATCGATCATCAGGCTTTGAATCTTGCTGATCTGCTGATCGGTGAGCGGTGAGCCATCAATCGAGATTTTAGTTCGGTCAATCAGGACTTCTTTAGGCATTGCCCTTATCCTTTAGACGGGTACTACTTCGGATTATTTCTTGGGAACCTGAATGGATGTTCCGTTTTTGATCTTCAATGGGTCTTCGATGTTGCTGGCTTCCGCAATGTTTTTCCAGAAATCCGGGTTGCCCGTCACTTTCGCGGCAATTGACCACAGGCTGGCATCAGCGGTTTTGGTGACAACTTTTTGCGGCCAGGGTTTCCCGGCGGCAGTAGCCAGACTGAACGAGTCGTCATCAGTTGAGCCATCGTCCTTGACCTTCTGTTTGATACTCAGGTCAACCGATGTGCGGACAGGTGTCCCATCATGCTTGAACAGGGTGAACTTCTGACGCAAACTCGTGATCACGCCGCGCAGGATCATCGTATCTGCCCACCAGAACTCCATGATTGGCGGGGCATGTTTGGCCGGGTCAACTTCCATCAGCTTGTACAGCGGATCGGTATATTTCCGCACATCTTCGGCATCGTAACCATCGTTATACGTATCGAACCAGATCGTCAGCGAAAGTTCTACCGGATGCCCCTGCTGGAACTTAGTTTCGGGCGTATCCTTTGCCACCTTGTTTCCGGGTGAGTAATCGTTCGTCTTGCTGATCGAATACTCCGTCGGGTTGAACATAAAGTTAATGGTTGGATCCGCACCACCCTCTTTTGTGATCTTCGCGGGTTTTAACCCACCGCGTGTTAATACCATAATTGATTACTCCTACCTTGCCCTACCCTGAGATCGTTCACGTTCCACTTTCAGGCGTTGGCGCAAAATGCGATAGACAGCCTGCGCCATTTTTTCGATTTCCGCCGGATCATCGCCCGTTTCTTCCGGCTTAAGTGATACGAGTGCAGGTGATACCCCACCTGGCACTTGTTCTGCCGTATCAGCGAATTGTGGCGCGCTTTGCACTTCACGTTGAACCGAATTTTGAGTGTCTACCGAATTGCCAGTTGCATCGCGGTTCGCGGTGCCGCTCGATTGCGCGCCACGTTGAATAGGTGTATCGGCAGGCAAACCCATCAAGTGCAGCAAATCGGCTTCGGTACTGCGCGCACTCTCCGGCGCGTCAATATCGTAGGTACGCTGTACCGGCGGCTGAGCTGGAGTCGTGTAGCCGGAATTAGCGCGCCCTACCGGAAGATCGATGGCAGGTGCATCGAGCGCCCCCATGCGTGCCAGCGCCGTCAAAATATCGACGGATTGTTCGGCGGCGGGACGCTCAGCTACCGATACGTTGGAATTATCACTTTCGCCACTGTAAAAATCGGGCGTGCGCTGGATCGTGTCGCTTGCCGCAGTCGAAACGGAACTGCCCTCGGCACGTGCAATCGCCTGATTAAAGGCTTCATATTGTGGATCGTCGGCTGTGTAGGGCGCGCTAAACGAAGTCGCCGTTTCCGTATCATACTCTGGATCGTTTGCTTCGCTTTGGGTCGGGCGACGACTCACCCGTGATGCCGATGTGGATGAACTTCTAACATTCGATACACGCGGTTGGATCGAACCTGTCGATGTGCGGGAAGGTGTTCCCGATAATGGGTTACTTGTGCGCTGCACTGATCCGCCGGGCGTATCTGAAACTGTCGGACTTTCGGCACTGGCAATCGCCTGATTCACCGCGTCCTGATACGGATCAGGCGCATCAAAGGACGTGAACTCGGCACTGCTACCCATATTCGCCGCAGCATCGTTAAATGACTCGGCATGTCTCAACGCAGTACGCGATACAGATGTGCGCTGGACAGACCCATCAGCCGACTTCGCTGTCGTTGGTGATTCGGCGCGTGCAATCGCCTGATTTACGGCGTTCTGATAGCTGTCTGTCACGTCCTGGCGGCTAAAGGTTGATTGCCGATTGCCGATACGTGACGACTGATCGCTATTGTCCTCTTGCAAGGGCGCGCGTTGAACCGATGCACCCGTCACATTTGACCCGGTTGGCATAGGATGCTCAACAGGGGTAATGGCCTGATCAGCTTTGCCCTGATAGCTGTCGGCCACATCCGGGCGGCTAAAGGCTGACTGCTGATTGCTGACTGCTAATTGCTGTCCGCTAACATCCGCTTCTACCGAGCTACGTTGAACCTCGGAAGCCATTGGTGTTGCATAAGATTCTGCCTGACCGCTGACTGCTGGCTGCTGACCGCTGACCGTTGGCTGCTGATCGCTATTCGCTGACCTGCTGCGCGCAATCCGATCAATCAGGCGCGATACCGGATTCGCAGGTGTGGCAGGTGTGCTTGATCGCGCTGTTTCAGTTGAACGAGTAGGTTGAACGGCATTCGATGGGGTTACGTTTTGGCTAGCCGTGTTTTGTGCTGTTGTGCGGCGGGTTGTGGGTAATTGCTCAGTCTCATCAAGGGCACGTTGTACTGGTGCATCGGAAACTGTTGACCCTTCGGCACGCGCAATCGCCCGCTGAATGGCATCTTGCGCTGGATCGCTTGCAACGTCTAAAAAATCCGCCTCTGGCGAAAACTCGGCACTATCCACAAACGCCGCGCTCTCAGCTTCAGGTTGAGTGAAATCGGCGGTACGCTGAATCACTGATCCAGACGATCCACTCGTGTCAATATACCCTTCGGCAATCCCTTCCGATGAGTCATCGAATGACGCGAAATTTGCCATATCGGACTCGACTTCATCTGGTGTATAGGGTGATTCTGTAGCCGGGTCAGAAATAGTACGCTGCACGCTGGACAGATCAGCATTCGATGAAGGTGAAAACGATTGTCGCGGTGGCGGCTGCGCTGAATTTTCAATAGGCGAAGTAGTTGCGCTGCCCGTATTGGCCGGGTTTGCCGCGCTGGTTGATGCTGGTTGGCGGGTCTGTGCTGTCGGCGTGGACGGCACAGGTTGTCGCTGAACATTTAATGCGGCGGAACGTGTTGGGTTCGTCACGTTAACCGTTGTTGTCTGGGTTGGCCGTGTCTGGCTTGTGTCCGACGCAGGTGCATCTGACTCAAACGATTCAGGTGTCGAACTTTCAGCCCGCCGAACCGCGTCTTCAACTGCCGATGTTTGTTCGTTTGATGGTTCAAAGGTGCGCTGGATAACGATAGGCGCTTCCAAACCGAAATCATTCAGTCCGGCAGCAGGGCCAGACTCGTCATCCGACTCGGTATACTCGCCGCTATCGAATGTCGATGCTGGCGTGCTGGTGTGTGATTCGCGGCCAGCGTCAGTACGGGGCATAGTCGCCCGTAGTTCAGCGGCGCGTGTGTCATACGTTGACGGCACTATCTCAGGCGTTCGTTGAACTGCCGGACGATCCGAACGGGTGGCAGGTGCAGTGAATGTACTTTCAGCGTTGCTATTACTGGCTGAAACAGAGCCGCTACCAGATGAAGCAGCACGGGGACTATTCATATCAATTTCAGGAAGCGTTGCGCCTGCATCGAAGGCCACGTCATCAGTCGTGTTTTCGGACGGCAAATCGGCAAATGTATCCCATTCGGGCGCGTCATCTACAGTTTCGGCAGATTCGACGGATGGGGTAAATGATGTAAACGACTCAGGCGTGCGTTGAACGGGTGCATCCAGCAGCGGTGCCCCAAGTGGCGAGGACGATACAGGCGGATTCAATCGCGCTGCACTACCGGCACTGCTGGTTGTGGTCGTCTCATCGCCAAAAGGCAGACCCTTTTGCGGCGGAATCATGTCAACGATTTTGGCACGGCGGCGTGGACGCAGCGGAACATCCTCAGTATCCGCATCGGGCGCACGCTGGACGTTTGACGAAGCGGCACTTTGCGCCGGAGACTGAGACGCAGACCGACTCGCGGCGGGGGCTGCCTCATTACTCGGCGTTTCCGGGAATAACCGACTGGGAAGCGGTTTCCATTCCTGGTTCTGTATGCCGCCGTCCCAGTGCCCTAGATTTTTGTGCATGTTGTAGATCGCTTTGAGATCGGAAGGCATCGTATCACCTTCGGAAAGCGCCTGGCGACGTACTAATCCAGAAGGCGCGGCGGGCGCTGCTGCTCTGGGCGGAGCGGGTGGGGCAGCGGGTTGGCGCTGGACGGAGCGATTAGCGCGCTGCGCCCTGCTACCGCCTGTACCTACCGACGCTTGACCCGATTCGGCACGGCGAACCGCCGACTCAACTCCGTCGGCGCTGGCCGCGTCATAGGATACATCATCAACCAGGGCGCTATCCGCTTCAGTCTGGTAAATATCGTCGGGAATGCCATCGCCCCAATCAATCGGCTCGTCGGATTGCGACGTGCGTCGAATGGTGAGCGCCTGTAAGCGCGAAACCCCGTTTCGCAGCAGGTTCATGCCGAGCGATTGAGGCTTTCGTAAATTATCGAAACCAACCGGCTTTCGGCGGATAATCATGACCTGCTCCCTCTTGTTCTACTTATTTGCCTTTGTAGACAACGACGCCGTGATGCGCCAATTCAATCGACTCGACGGCCAGCGCGTTTTCGCCTGACTTCAGAGACGGTCCCTGCCACTTGACTGGATAGGCGCGGTCAAACTCGAAACGATAAGCGGGTTTGAATTCATTTCCTTCATCTCGTCCTGGTCGGGCAAACATGGTAATGGCTACTGATTTAAGCGTGCGTTCACCGAAGTTCCCCTGCATAATCTGCAAGTACCAGTTGAGCAGCACATCATTCCTGACCAGTCCTTTTTTGAGGGTGACACGCCCTTGCTTGAGCGGTCCGGCCAGTGTATGCGAAAAGCCGTTCAGCCCGCCCTCTTTGATCTCCTGGGTATCGACTTCAAAGCTGGGTAGTTCAATTTCGGTGAAGGCACCAACCGTCACATTGGCGACTTCGACGCTGAAATGAAATGTAACTAGCGGATCATACTCAGGCATACCATACTCCAATCAACTCGTTAGCCACGCCGTTCACGTTCGCGGCGGGCATCTTCCAGCATCAACTGGTAAACACGCTCGGCCACTTTGTCGGGTGAGGCTTTCTTTTTGGGTTTCGCCGCGCCGCCGGATGGACTGGCCGTTGGCGACGTGTTGTTATTATTCGTATCACTGGTGGGTTCGGACATTGGTGTTTACCCTTACCGACTGTTCGAGTCTATTCTATCATACAGGGGTTCGGCGGTTAATGGCGTTGACCTGTCGTACCCATTCTGCCCGCTCTCTGTGACTCAACATCAAAATATCGTTGTGAGTCCAGTGTAGATGATACGCGATAAACGCTACCTCCTCGCGCAGGCGGTCAAGGGGGTAGCCTAGGATCCCCCCAGGCGCAGCACATCAACCTCGAAATCGTGCCCGCAGTTGGGGCAGTGTGCCGTCTGGTGCATCGAGTCATCTTCGTTGACGCGGCGGTAAAAATCTTGCAAATAAGATAAATCGGCAGCAAATAAGTTTTCAATGGTATGCGTTGTGATCGTCCGCAGCGTGCCCAGTTTGGTGATCACCCGCGATAGCAAAATGACGGTCAGGTACGCTTCGTTATTGCGGACTCGCGGATCGCGCAGCGGCGTGATCTCGTCCATCGCCGTTGCCAGACGCATGGTACCCTCACGATGCAGCACGCCGTTTTCATCAATGTAGCCGCGTGGCAGGGTGAAATCAAACTCGGTTTGCAGCATGTTTTCCTTTTACGATTGCATCTTCGCCTGATGAGAGGGGCGGGTTTTTGCCCGCCCCATACCTGACACCCAATAGCCTGACGGGGTGACTACTTGGTACGACGTGTGCCTTCGTGGGCAATCGTCAGTTCTTCGACACCGACTTCGTTGCCGTCCGACTTGACCGACGGGCCGCTGACCTTGACCGGCCAGCCGCGATCAAATGTCCACTGTGCGACCGGCGCACCCAGGTCATTGAACATGGTAATCGTGCCGTCCTTGCGGGCGCTTTCCACGTTACCATCTTCAACTTCCTTACGCCATTTCCACATGTCCATGTTATCGGTGATGCCGCGCTTGCAGACGATGTTTTCCCACTTGAGGCGGCCTGGAATCTTCTGGACGCGCTCTTTCGTGCCATCGCTGATCGTCTTGTGTTCGATCACTTCGTGTTCCGAACCGATGCCGCTCACTTCGGTGAACGCGCCGATGATCACACCGCTGACTTCGAGGCCAAAGTGAAAACTAACTAGCGGATCTGCTTTTGAACCCATGACTGACTTCCTCCAGGATACGAATTTAGATGACGGATTAATTGGACGCCAGCCGAATGCCAGCGTCCATCGGGTTAGCGATTAGTCTGGATTACGCCGCGTCGCCAGAGAACTGGCTGATGCGGAAGATGACGAATTCGGCTGGCTTGACCGGGCTGATGCCGATTTCGCAGATCAACTGACCCAGGTCACGCACTTCGGGCGGGTTCAGTTCGGCGTCGCACTTGACGAAGAAGGCCTGCTCCGGCGTGGTGCCGAACAGCGCACCGGAACGCCACTGCACGCGCAGGAAGGAGGTGATGTCGCGCACCACCTTCGACCAGAGCATCACATCGTTCGGCTCGAACACGACCCACTGGGTACCGCGCTCAATCGACGCTTCGATCATGCTGAACAAACGACGGACGTTGATATAGCGCCAGGAAGCATCGCTCGACAGTGTGCGCGCCCCCCATACACGGATACCACGACCAGGGAATGAACGAATGACGTTGACGCCAATCGGATTCAGACCATCGTGTTCGCCCTTCGTCACGCCCATCGCCAGACCCAAAACGCCGCGCACGATTTCGTTACCCGGTGCTTTGTGAACGCCGCGTGTTTCATCGACACGCGCATAGATGCCCGCCATGTGACCCGAAGGCGGCACAAACTTGGTCTTGCCGTTGCCGCTTGCCATATCGACGATCTCGATCCAGGGGTAGTACAGCGCAGCGCGGGTGCTGTCATAGTTCGCGCTCAAACGCCATTCTTTGGCTTCCTGTGGGTTCAGGTTCGGCGGCGTATCGAGGATGGCGAACACATAGCGCATCCGCTCCGAGTAGTCGATCAACGCCTGCTGTACACCCTGCACGCCCTTCAAGTCGAGTTCCTTGTTTTCAAAGGCGCTCATCAGGTCGGGGGCGATCAACATGGTCACATCATCAATCGCTTCCAAACCACCCAGGCCAGTCCGATCAGCCGCGCTGCCCTGATAGTCGGTCAGCGAAACGGCCTTTGTGTTGACCGATCCACCCGCCAGATTGACATTGCCTGCCGGGATCGACAGCGCGCCGCCTTTTGGCGCTGCCGCGATTTCGACATTGATCAACTTGGATTTGGTGGTAACTGATTCAGCCGAAGTATCACCCTTCTTGAGCGTCAGGCCGTCAAAGGTTTCCGTCGGCTTGCCGTTGACGGTCACGTTCAGGGTGAAGGTTGGCTCTTTGCCTTCTTCAACCGGGTTCGGGCGGGCGGTAACATTGATGTTATTGCCCGCCGAGCCGCCCTGCTTGGCGGTAATTTTGAGCGCATTGCCGTCACCCAACATTGCGGTTGCGGCCTTGCTGTCCTTGTCCTCACCGGACGGCACACCCAGTGTCTTCACACTGACGATGTAGGCACGACCACCACCGTTGTTGAAGTAGCCGTAGACCGAATCGGGAAGGTAGGCACCCGGCACAAAGCCACCGAATTTCTGGACATACTGCGACCAGTTGGTGACGAGTGTCGGTTTGCCAATCAGGGGACGCACACCGTCGGGGCGCACGTCTTCGGCACGCTCGGTATAGCCGATGAATGCTGCAACCGCTGTGCCGACGGCTTCAATCGGCTTTGTACCGCGATCAACTTCTTCGACGTAAACACCAGGCGAAAGGTAGGAAGGTGACATCTGAACAACTCCTCTAATTGCGATTCTTTTCAAACTCAGATCGGAACGCTCACGTCCCGTCTACGAAAACAACGGCGGATTACAATTTCGTGTTAATAACGCTCACGCAATTGCAGCCGTGGCCCTCCACATTTACAACTTCAGATCATAATTGTCCGACGGCACGCTGATCTTGACGGTTTGTGGCTTACCTTTATCCGTCTGAACGTTCAGCATGTACTCTCCGGCGGGGATGTTGGCGAAGACATAGCGACCATTCGCATCGCTGATCACCTCGAAAGGATGGTCAACCATGCTGATACTGGCATTCGGAACTGGATTCTTGCCTCGGAAGATACCGCCGCCAATGTGATACACCTGATCGATCATCACATCCACTTTATCCAGTCGCGGGGCGCTCAGATCAGCCGTCTTGTTATAAGAACCAACATCGAAGCGCGCTGTCGTGACCATCGGCGCTTCATAGACCTCGTTGATGTCCAGCGCAACCGTGACCACATAGTTGATCGCCGGACGAAGCTGGTTTTCCATCACGCCCCATAGATCGGGCAGGTTACGGATCGCTTCGGACGGCAGCGCCACCTTCGTTGGAAAGTCGTAAGGCTGCTTGGAAAGCGCGCCTTCGGCTTCGGTGGTACGAATCGTGCGCTGTGCCGACAGGGTATGCAGCACACGCCAGATCAGGCGGTGTTCGTCTTCGATGTTGCGCGTCCAGACCGTCAGGATGTAACTCAGATCAATTCGGATCGGATCCATCACCCGCCGCGCAACCCCGTTTTCACGATCAATGCGCCAGTCACGGCTGCGGAGTTCAACATTCTCTCGAATATCGTACAGATAGCAGTTAACAGTGGGGCGTGTCAAGCTGCCAGCCCATTCGCCGGTTGGCTGATCGAAACTGATGTCGATGTCGCCACCGTTCAGCTTGCCTTTTTTGATCAGTATCTGACGAATAGTTTCGTCCATATCCTGAATCATCGATCAAGCCTTTGTTGAGGTTGAGTGCTAATCAATTTTTGCCCTGGGTGTGCCCGTCTGCCATTTATAATATAGTCAGTTGTTGGCTGAGCGCAAGTGAACATAACAGTTTGTTATAAAACTTTTGCAAGACTTTGCAGCATTTTGCAAGATGCTGATGAGGCCGCTGTTATGATAATGATATAAATTTGACTGCTTCGCCCTATCTTGAGTATCGCCCGGCAGTTCAATGCCGGGTTTATTTTTTGACGCATTAGGCCGGTAGGATCAGGCGCAATCTTCGCAGTCCGCATCGGATTCGCGCTGCACATCACGCATCGCTTGCACTGGTGCATCTTCTTCTTCGTTTTTTGTTGCTGCGCGCTGAACAGCGGGTAAAGCACTCGTCACCTGACTGGCCGTGTTATCCGCTTCGGCTTCGTAGCTGTCGTGTGCCGGGCCAAGCGTCAACGGGCCGCTGGGTGCAGAACCGCCCTGCTGTACAACATGGGTCAGTTCGTGTGCCAGCAAATGCTGGCCTTCACTGCTGGACGGCTGATATGCGCCCTGCTGGAAAAATATGTCCTGACCCGTTGTGAAGGCTTTGGCACCCAACTGCTGATTCAGCGTATCTGACTCGCCATCAGTATGCACTTTCACACCGCTAAAATCAGCACCCATCGACTCGCCCATACGCGATACAATACCCGTATCGAGCGTCTGACCACCACCACGCGCGCTGTTGATGCGGCTGGTCACATCATCGTCGATTTTTCCACCATCTTCGCCAGCAGTGGCGCGCTGCACCATCATGCGGCGTACAGCGGCATTGCCCTGAGTCTGCTGCATCCGCAAAACGGCATTCTGACGCGCGTTCAGCACAGGGGCTTCGGTGGCGGCACTTTCTGTGACCGTTTGACTGGCCGTCTCGTTTTCTTGCTGACGTGCCGACTGGCGCTCTAAATCACGAACACGAATTTTATCACGAGCCATTATTAACCTGCCTTTGCTCTAGTCCAACTCACCGAATTCTGCTAGCAAGTCATCTCCTATCAGTTTACCCATCTTCTGATATTCGCGCTTGACTGCATGTAAAATGTGACGCAAACCGATACTGCTGTTCGCCCCGTCAGCGGCTGCCAGGAAGGCGGCGGCCATCGCTGCATTGCGAATGTTGCCGCCTGCCAATCGGTAACGCTGTGCCAGTTCATCCAGATCGACATCGGCGGCCAGCGGCGCATTTTTCGGGAAAGTGACACGCCAGATACGCGCCCGATCCGGGGCTTCGGGGAACGGAAAGTCGATCAGGAAATCAAGACGGCGAGTGAACGCTTCATCCAGATTTTGACGTAAGTTCGTCGCCAGGATGGTGATTCCGTCGTAGCTTTCCATGCGCTGCAACAGGTAGCCGGTCTCGATGTTCGCATACCGATCATGGGAATCCTTCACTTCGGAGCGTTTGCCGAACAACGCGTCCGCTTCATCGAAGAACAGGATCGCATTGCTCTGCGTCGCTTCATCAAAGATCGAACTCAGGTTCTTTTCGGTCTCACCAATGTACTTGGAAACTACCGTCGAAAGGTCAACGCGATACAGTTCAAGGCCGAGTTCATGCCCGATCACATCAGCACTCATCGTCTTGCCCGTGCCGGAAACGCCCGCGAACAGGGCAGCCAGTCCGCGCGTGTTAAGCGCCCGGCCACTGAACCCCCATTCATCATAGACGCGATGTCCGTATTGCACCTGATTACACATTTCGCGCAACTGCTGCATTCGATCCGGCGGCAAAACAATATCTGACCACGAATAGCGCGGCTGAATCTTTTCGGCCAGATTGGAAAGTTTACGATTGCTTTGCGCGCGACTGCCTTTGTACAGGTCAGCCATATTCAGATCAATATCGCCACGCCATGCCGCCGCATCACGTGCAGTACGTACCGCATCCCGGATTTGACCGCCCGTCAGCCGGAACTTGTTCGATAGTTCTTCCAGATCGAGCGGCAAGGGTGAGCGGCCAATGTACAGCTTCCAGAAATTGACCCGTTCGTTGAAGTCTGGCACAGCAAATTCTGAGCGCAGGATCGGGCGCTCCCGATCAATGGCGTGTGGTTCCCAAGCTTCCGCGCCGCTCAGGATCATCAAATGCGGGTGTTCGATGACCGCTTCCATCAACCAGTTTGGGGCGGCGTGATGTTCATCGAGAATGCCGATCCAGTTTTCGAGCAGTAAGCCACCGCCCACCAAGCGCGCTTCGCGGAAGACCAGCCGCATCAGTTTTTCGAGCGATGTATTGGTTTCGGTGGCTTGCGTCTTGAGCCGTGCCATATCCGCCACCACAAGGGGTATGTGCAACGTGCCGCACATGGCAACCGCTGCTTCACGCATCCCCGATCCATAGGTGCCATAAAAATAGAAGATCGGGTTTAGTTCCATATTTCGGCGCAGAGCAGCACGGCGATCATCTCCCAACACCAGATCATCCAATGTGCCCGTTGGCTCAAGCGTTTGCACGGCATTGCTGATACGTGGATCAACGTGATCGTGTCCCAGCACAAAATGCGTGATCCGACTGTCCAGCTTGATAAAATGGGACAGGGAAGTAGGTTCACGCTGAGCCGGGTCAGGATACAGGCTGATCAGTTCATAATAGATTAACGCCGATTGTGGCGTCAACGCGCGCCATGCTTCTACGCGCTGGTCGAACGTATCGCCTAACAGGTTCAAGGTCAGGTCAACGCCTGGTCTGCGGCGCGTCACATCGTCCTGCAAAAAGCTGTAAAGCCGTTCGTAGCGTCGATCTACTTCCGGCGCGAGTGCGATCAGCAGTACATCGGTTTCCAATGGCGAAAGGTTGAACGCCCGGATGAGTTGCAGGAAACGATACGGATGATTCGTCGGGGCACGCGCTTCTAGACTTTCCAGTTGGATACGCGCCGATTCCTGAATGGTGCGCCAATCCGTCGCATCAAATTCCGAGTTCGGTGTGTGCCAGAGACTCGCCCCCGGTTCACTGGCAAGATGCTTATCAACTTCCGCATCATCAATGTACAAGCCCTGGAATTCATCCTGATTAAAGCCCGCTGTCCTGGCACGAGTCACGGCCATTCGCAGTAGTTCATCCAGAAGGCCGAGGCGCTGCCGCAGATGCTCCAGGTTTTCCTGGGCTTCTGTAGCGTTTTGTATGATAATCCCATTGATCATCCGACACCGCTTTATGGCTAAGGTTTTGCTATAGACTACACCAGCTTCTATTGTAGTCCGTTTTTGTTTACTGAGGGTATAAACACAGATAAGGAATGATTTCAATGTTGTATAGAACAAATGATATGTGAGAGTTTGTAAAGAAAGAGTTGAATTATCCAGCTTTTTATGTTAAATTTTATGGGTATGCTGAATGAATCCGCGTCTATAGATTGTGTAGAGACATCGTTTCTCTACAGAGGAAAGAATGTATAGGACACACCCCGACCTGTCGGATACGTTGCCCACTCACACCCCCGTTGATGTTGAAAGCCTTATCCGAGACCAAAAGTTTGTACTGCTTGCCTCTCGTTCGCGCAAGCGCAATGTTGATCTGGCCTTTTTTCTGCGCCCTGAAAACGCAGTGTTGTATTATGCGGCGACAGATGAGGACACTTCGCTTGATGAGTATGTAACACATTTCATCGAAGCCTTCCATGAGCAGGACGCCCGCTTTACAGGCCGCGCGCCGTCAAGCGCAGCAGATCGCGCCCAAAAGCTGGCGAAGGACATCAATAAAGCAGCGCCCCGTTTCGTCGTGCTGGATGAGCTGGATCGGCTCAACAGTTTCAATGACGAAGCGTTTGAATTCGTTTTGGGATTAGGTCGTGCTTTAGCCAACAACACCAAGCTGATCATCGGCACGCGCGATCTGAACCATCGGCAGTGGCAGCCGCTTCTTGACTCGAATGAAGCCGTTGTACTGAGCGACTTATCCAGCGAAAATCCGATCAGCACCTATCGGCCACAGGTTGAAATCTATGGCTTTGGTGGTGGTGCAGTCTATGCCGACGGCGCACCGGTGACCGTCTGGGATGGTCCCTTGCCACGCAATCTGTTCTACTACTTCGCTGACCATCCATTGATTACCAGAGGCGAGGTATTTTCTACGTTTTGGCCGGACTTGCCTATTAAAGAGGCGACTAACGTGTTTCATGTCACCAAGCGAAAAGTGACTGAGCGCGTTGGCTATGAGACGATGACCTATTCGGGCGGGTTCTATCGGACAGCGCCTGATGTCGAAGTGTACTATGATGTCGCCTTATTCGAGACAGCCATCGAACAGGGACGCCGCAACCCGGACGACATTGAAGCTTGGCAGCGCGCCATTCACCTCTATCGTCAACCGTTTTTGCACCGTCTTCATATGCCCTGGATGCTCGAACGGCGTCAAAAATTGTCACAGGACTACACTGAGGCACTGATCGAAACGGCGCGCTTCTACCGCCGCAGCGATGCCGAAAGGGCAGCCACTTTCTATCTACGCGCCTTGCGGGAAGTGCCGCATCGTGAAGATATTCATCGTGACGTGATGAAGCTGTACGCTGAGCAAGGCCGTCCCGATCTGGTTAAAGCACAGTATCGGTCATTGGAAAGTGAGCTTAAGCGCGCCTTCAATATCGCGCCGGGCAAAGCCACTCGTGAATTCTACGACTCACTGACCAGCAAATCCCGCTAGCGGTGATTGATGTATAAAGCCCCTCTCCCTAAGGAGAGGGGTTGGGGTGAGGGCTTCTCACTCACCTCGATTGCACTAACCGCCACGATACAGCACGACCCTCATAGTTTGGAAATAATTCGCCTTTATTAAGATTAATCATCGCGGCCTCCGGCTTATCTTTAGCCAGCTTCTGATCGACTCCAACGGCTTCATATTTGCCTGCTAAAATGACGGACTCGCCGCTCTGGAATACGGTATTCTGGGTACTCGTTTCTTTATTGACCGAATTATTTTCGTTCATGCTGCCTCTCAAATTTTAATAAGGTGAGTCGGCCTGTAGCACAAGCAATGCCAGGCTCAACCCTTGATCATTGCCAGAAGTGCCTCAATGTATGGCGTCAATACGGTATCCCTGCGGATTACCTCTAAAGTTTGCCCGGTTGCAATAGATAATGCGCGAATCGCGGCCAGTGCCGCCGAAGTGCCACGTCCAGCCTGTTTATCCGGCATTTGCTCAAGGCGCAGGCTTAGCGCCTGAGATGCACACAGGAGTTCGAGTGCGACCACGCGCTGTACATTGCCGATGATCTGAGCCGCTTTTCGCGCCGCAATCGTACTCATGCTAACATGATCTTCACGGTTTGCACTGCTGGGGATGCTGTCCACGCTGGCCGGATGTGCCAGACTCTTGTTCTCACTGACGAGTGATGCCGCCGTGTACTGCGCGATCATCAAGCCGCTGTTCAATCCAATCGTTTCGGCGGGTTCATCGATCAGGAATGGCGGCAATCCGCGATTCAGCTTCGGATCGGTCAGCAGGAAAATGCGCCGTTCCGCGATATTCGCCATTTCCGAGACGGCAATCGACAGAAAATCCATCACGAAGGCGACGGGTTCACCGTGAAAATTGCCACCGCTGATCACTTTGGTAGCACGCGGCAGTTCATCACCGAATACAAGCGGGTTATCGGTGACGGCGTTTATCTCCGTCTCGATCACCATTCGCACATGCGCCAATGTTTGCCCCACTGCGCCCATCACGGCGGGCGCGCAGCGCAAACTATACGGGTCTTGCGGCGGCCCTTCTTGCGCCGATAGATCAATATGGGCGTCACCGCGAACCAGTGTACTGCCTTCGATCAGTTCCAATACACCTGCCGCAAACGCCGCCTGCGCCGGACTTCGCAGCGCATTGATATGTGGCAGAAACGCATCGCGGAAACCGCACATCGCCTCCAGTGAGAGTGCCAGCGCCGTTTGTGACCAGTCGTAAAGCTGTTCCGCATCATGTAGTGCCAGCGCGCCAATCGCAGCACTGATCGCCGTGCCGTTGATCAGTGCGACTCCTTCTTTCGCGCCAAGTCGAATCGGCCTGATACCCGCCGCCGCCATCGCTTCTGCCCCTGTCACCCGTCGGCCATCCTGATAGCAATAGCCTGTCACGCCGGGCGAGTCGAGGTTTTCACCGGGTAATGGGGCGCTCAACGGGATCACCAGATGTGCCAGCGGCGCTAAATCCCCACTTGCGCCAAGCGATCCCTGTGCGGGCACTACCGGGTAAACGCCCGCATTGAGCATGGCGATCAAGCTGTTGATCACTTCCAGGCGCACGCCGCTGTAGCCGCGCGCAAGGCTGGCTGCCCGGATCAACAACGCCGCCCGAACCACATCTTCGGGCAGTGGATCACCAACCCCCACACAATGACTGAGCAGCAAATTGCGGCTCAACTGCTCTGCCTGTTCAACCTGCTTGAACGCGGCACGTCCCGCATTATCACCAAAACCAGTGTTGATCCCGTAGTAGGCGGTAGTTTCCGCAGCCGCGATG
>JBBSEU010000014.1:0-38105 GCA_038239365.1 Aggregatilineales bacterium | reverse complement strand
TTGGCCGTATCGGGTGAGTTGCCCCAACCGACGACGGGGACTTTGCCCGCCGCCACACCCACCTGACTGAACACGCGCTTGATGCTGCCCGTGACCAGATCGCCCAGACCGATGATCGCTTTGATCTTGGACTGGTTAGCGGTCATGTAGTCGGACATTTTGGTGATGATCTCGGCCTGATCCAGACCTGTGCCGGTGATCTCGTACTTGATGCCGAGCGGGTCGAAGACACTGGAAATACCTTTGGTTTCGAGTACCTGATAGGTTGCACCCGGCACTTCGACGGGCATCCATACGAAATCACCCGCCTTGACGGAACCCTTATCAACCAGGTATTGTGCCCAACGACGGCCAATCAATTCATTGTCGCCGCCGACATAAGCATCGCGTCCGCTGCCCTTGTCTTCGGTATTGATAACGATTACCGGGATGTTCTTGGCGTGCGCTTCGGCAATGACTTTGGTCAGTGTGCCGGGGTCAGGCGTGCTGGTGACGATCCCCGTCGCGCCTGCGGTAATCGCCGCGCGGACGGCTTCCTGCTGCGAAGGGACATCGCCGCTATGAAAGGAGGTACGTACCTCGTTACCCGTATCGGCAGCCCACTTATCCGCACCTTGCAGGAAGTACGTCCAGACCGGATCGGACGGCGCACCATGCGAAATCCAGTAGAAAATCTTCTTTGTCTTTTGGGCAGAAGCTGACCCCGCAAGTGAGACGAATAAAAGGCCGACGAGGAGAATTAACGGCAGTTTCTTTAACATGAGTTTTTCCTTTGGCAAAGTTGAGGTCTAATACAAATCGTACTTCGTGCTGGTGAAAACAAAATAGTGATTGTCGGCTCGTGAACTCCTTTCCAGATGAGTGTTAACCGAGTCTGTTATCCGGATACGGTATTCATTATAGCGGGTGTGCTAAAATTGCGCTGTTCAGAGTCGGCATGTAACCAGTAGTGAGTTCAGGGAATGCAACCAACTAACGGTTCTCATCGTTCGATCCCGGTATTTGTTGTAATGGTCGTGATCGCGGCACTGATCATCACCGCCGCCGGATCGTTTTTGGCCGGGTTAGCCGTCGCCAACAGCGCAACGCTGGCACATTCGGGCGCGGCATGGACGCCTTTTTATCAGGCGTGGGACACTGTCGAAAACGAGTTTTACTATACCAAGCCATCCGAAGCCGAACGGATACGCGGCGCGATTCAGGGGATGCTCTCAACGCTCAATGACAAGTACACGTTGTTTTTTGCGCCCGATGCAGCAGCGGCAGATACGCAGGTTATGCAGGGCGAATCGGGTGGGATCGGCGCGCGCATCACAGTTGATAAGGACGGTCAGATTGTGATTGCTGAGGCATTGATCGGTAAACCCGCCGCCGAAGCCGGTCTTCAATCGGGCGATGTGATCCGCAAGGTTGATGATTTCGATCTGAAAGGCGTCAGTGCCACTGATGCGGTCAAGCGCGTGCGGGGGCCGATTGGCACAACGGTCAAGTTAAGCATTCAACGGGGCGATCAGCAGCTAGAATTTACGATCACACGTCAGCAAATCAATGTATATGGGAAGATACTGCCCGATAGGATCGGCTATGTATCTCTGGCGTTGTTCGATAGCAAGGCAGGCGATCAGGTGCGTGATGCGCTGCAACCATTGCTTGATCAGCATCCCCGCGCGCTTATCTTCGATCTGCGCGGCAATCCGGGCGGTTATCTGGATCAGGCGGTTAAGGTGGCCGATCTGTTTTTGCCGGAGGGAGTCGTGCTGACCGAAAAAACGACGCTCGGTGAGAACAAGACATTCCCATCCAAAACGGGTGATCTGGCCGAAGGGGTCAAGCTGATCGTGCTGGTCGATCATGGCAGCGCCAGTGCGTCGGAGATCGTCTCCGGGGCACTCAAGGATCGCGGACGGGCAATTTTGATCGGGCAGACCACTTACGGTAAGGGTTCGGTGCAGACCGTTCACGAACTGAGCGATAAATCACAGCTTCGTGTCACGTCTGGCGCGTGGTACACACCGAATGATACGCCGATCAAAAATGTAGGTCTGACGCCGAACGTGTATGTGACGGTGCCGGACGTGTTCCCGGCGGGCACTGATCCGATCCTGGATACTGCCGTCCAGTACATCCTCAAAGGGGGATTGGAGACGTTCTAACAAATACCATCAACCAACGGGACGCTTGCTTGCACCGCACTACACACCTGTAGTCCCGTCCGTATCCTTCCGCCTCTTGACAACGGTAAAAACGCGCATATAGTTAGAGTCACAACGGAATATGGAACGCGCCCGGAAGGTGTAACCAGCACCCGCCGGACGCTAACCCACCACGCTGTACAGACCAGCATGGCAGGCTAGGCACAAGTCTACCTTGTGTTTGATTGAATTATCAAGCCGTCATCTGCGCTTTCCAGCGGGTGATGGCTTTTTCGTTTTCCGCATTTTGCCTGTCTGTTTTTTTGGAAAGAGAGAAAATATCGTGAGTACACAAGCATCAGAGCAACCTCGTTTCGCCATTTACGCCCGCTATTCGACGGAATTACAAAGTGACATTTCGATTGACGATCAGCTTGCCTGGTGTCGTAAGGTGGTGGCCGAACGCGGCGGGATCGTAGTTGGCGAATTTTATGATGGCGCGCTTTCGGGCTGGAGTCTGGAACGCGAAGGGCTTAGCGATTTACGGGCTTTTGCCGCGCAAGATGGCTGTGATGCGATCATCATGTGGAAGTTTGATCGGCTGATGCGTGACCACGATCAGGCGATAGTCCTCAAACTGCTTCTGCGGAAAGAATATGGCGTTAAGTTGTACTGCGTCGAGGGATTTTCCGAAGATGACGACGATTCGCCGGAAGCGGCCATGATGGAGCAAATGCTGGCCGTCTTTTCGGCTTTCTATTCCAAAAACCTGAGCATGGATACTAAACGTGCCAAACGGATGCGCGCCGAACGCGGTGAATTCAATGGCAGTGAAGCGCCAATTGGCTATATGCTCGTGACCAACGCAACGGCCACTAAGGAACGTCCGCCAGGATTATACGTTCACCCCGAATTATCGGTTATTGTTCATCAGGCATTTCAAATGCACGCCACAGGCCAGTACAGCGATGGCGAAGTTGCAGATTGGATGAACACACAGCCAGCCGTTCAGGAAGCGCGCCGGGGTAAAAAACCAATAGACAAAGAAGTTGTGCGCTGGATGCTCCAGAACAAAATCTATACGGGGCGCGTGCCCCATTCTGATACGCAGTACAAAGGTGCATTGGGGCAAAACCGCAAGGGAAGTCGCTGGCATACGAGAGAATGGTTTGAGGGCAAACATCAGGGGTTTATTTCGGACGAACTTTTCGAGCGCAGCCGAGTAGTTCGTGAAGGTATGGCTACACATCACCAAGCAACATCTCCTGTCCACATATACGCTCTCCATGATCGAGTCTTTTGCGTGTACTGTTTGGCGAATAAGCCGCACGAATTAGCAGACGATAACTACGGCAGAATGCGGGCATATTGGCACACGGAAAATAAAGTTGCTCATTACCGATGTTTAGCAAAAGATCGGGGCTATGCGGTGTGCGGTCAATTACCGGTACGGGCTAATGATTTGGATGCTCAAGTGGCTAACATACTTTCGACTCTGATACTTCCAGCAGAAGCGTACCAACTAGTTGAGAAAGCTATTCGTCATAACTTGGAGAATGAAATGGTAGCCATAAAAATGCAAGAACTACATGCGCTTGTACGACGTATCGACTTTAGCGGGCAAGCCAGTTTTTTTGAGCCAAATCAATATCTTGCTAAACGCGCGCAACTACAGGAAGAATTTGAGATCATGCGACACACAGACAAAGAACCCTCACTAGATGCCGCTGATCTTTTGCGTCGCTTTGGGTTTTATTGGCAACAATGTAGTAAAGCTGAAAATTTTGCGGAAGCTCGGAAGCAATTATTATCAAAGATGGTAGCACGGGTATTTATGCTTGATAAGTACGTATTGGGCGTGTTACTGCATGGTGATGTATTGCTTATTTCGCAACAGAATCAAAAAGCGCCGAGTGATATTATCGGTGCCTTTTTGAGCAACTCTGAATTTTCAGCTACACTTTTTGTGTAAGCCGCTTATTAATGATCGGAGTCGACGGGATTCGGACCCGCGTTCTCTGCCTTGACAGGGCAGCATGTTAACCGCTACACCACGACTCCTAACTGACAAGGACAATAGTAACATACGCTCGGAAGGGCGTCAATAGTCAGATTCAGTTTTCCAGCCGAATCCGCCCACTTGAAAGCCCTTGCCGGAAAATGTCAATCGTCGCTTCGACTCCCTGTTGGAGCGGCGTGTACGGCACGCTCTTGAGTACCTCGGCAAACTTGCTGTCATCCACGTCCGTTGGCAAGGCCAACGGCTTTTCATCGAAGGTGATCTTTCCCTTGATCTCCGGTACGGCTACTTCAATCGCCTCGACCACTTCTTTAACGTGCGCTACTGTGCCCCGCAGATTGAACACATCCGCGCCGCTAAACGGAACACGTGCCGCCGCGATGAAAATTTTGGCAACATCATCGGCATATTGATAACCACCCTTGCCGCCGAACGGAATGTGATAGGGTTGGTTACCCGCCGCCGCCAGCATCGCCTTTGTCGGGCCGGAGGTCATCCCTTGATCGCGGCCAGGGCCATAAACAGTATAGGGGCGCAAGCCGATGCTGTTGATTCCATAATCCCAGGCGTAAATGCGTGCCGTGCCTTCATTGGCCTGCTTGTAGACGCCGTACAGATTGCGTGGGCCAAGCGCCGTATCATGGCCGACAACGCCATCTGGGTATTCGTCTTCCGGGCCGAATACACCAACACTGCTCGCATATACGACGCGCCCCAACCCGGCGCGCTTGGCCGCCTCAAAGATGTTGACCGTCCCAACAACGTTGACCATTGCGCCTTTGGTTGGATCGGCTCTACAGAAGGGCACTTGAAGCGCGGCCAGATGGATGATATGCGTCGCGCCGCTCTCATTGACCACCTTCTCGACAGTCGCCAGATCGGTGATGTCGCCGTTGATAAACTGTGCCTGACCGACCTCATCATCGTTCATGATCAGGCGCAGACGGTGCATCGAGCCACCCACATCCAAAATCGTTGTGGGGATACCTTCGTGGACTAAATTACGGACGACCCACGCGCCGAGACAACCCAGCGCACCAGTAACCAAAAAATGTTCGGGCATTTTGCATTACTCACTTTTGAGGCAATCAAGCGACTAAATGTATGCCCGAACATTCTACTGCAAAACCGCGTTTAACTCACCATCTTGATCACTTGAGGGTCATCAGATAGGCGAGCACATCATTGATTTGCTGTGCCGAAAGCGTTTGTGCCAGACTTTGCACCATGATCCCCGGTGCAAAACCCGGAACGACAAAAGCATTTGGCGCGACAATCGACTCGTGCAGATAATCCAGTGCCGCCATGCCCGGTTTGCGCGTGCCTGCACGGGTTGCGACGCCCTTAAGTGACGGCCCAACGATTTGTACCCCGTTAGCCACATCATGACAGGCACTACAAGTGCCTACACCGTTGAAAACGGCCTTACCTTTTGCAACATCACCCGCGCCCGCGCTGCTTCCACTCGAACGGCTTTGGGCAGGCGTGGCCGTCACGATTGCGTGTGTCGCGGTAGATGCAATGGTTGGTACTTGCGTTGGTTTAACCGCCTGCGCCGGGGCAACCGTTCCTGTCGGCAGTGCGGCGATTTGCTGCCCGGCTTGTGCCGAAAGCGTTGGCGTGCCGAACAATACCCAGGCCACCACAAAACTATCATTGGAAGTGGCTTTTGGTGCGCCGTTAGCGGGCACAACTGTGACCGGAACGGTGGTCGGCATGTCCATCCCCGGCATATCGCCCGTTGCAGAGGTTGGGGCTTGTGCGACGATGCGCGGCGTAGTGGTCACATCGCGCGCATTGCCCGCATAAATCGTGGAAGGCGTGCCGCAGCCACTCAGCACTATCGCCAAACCAAGTGACAACATGATCCCTGAAAGGCGTACCGTCGCGTTCTCGAATAGTCGTTTCATGGTCATTACTTGATGATCAGTACCGTGACCATGCCGAACATGCCATTCTGCGATTCGGCGTGCGACAGGATATGGCAGTGGAACGCCCAGACACCTGGTTCCTGACAATCGACCAGCACATCGTAGCGTTCACCCGGCGCAATGTTCAGAGTGTCGACCAGATACGGTGACGGCACTTTTGCGCCATCTTTGGTGATCACCTGCTGATACATGCCGTGCAAGTGCATCGGGTGGATCATCAAGCCTTCGTTCATGTAGCGAATGCGGATGCGATCTCCCTTTTTGGCGATGATTGGCTGTGTGGCCGGGAAACTCTTGCCGTTGATGCTGAAACCTATCGCCGTGTCATTCAATATCATGACGTAATCGGCATCGACGCGCGGTTCACTGGTTTTATCGGCGGGATCAATGATGAATGCGCCGATTAAGCCGCGTGTGACCTGTTCTGTCGAGTTGTGATGGGCGTGGTACATATGGCTGCCCGCTGGTTTGGCGACAAATTCATAGGTGAAGCTGGCACCGGGCTTGATCAAAGGCTGCGTGATGAATGGCACGCCGTCCATGCTGTTCGGCGTGTGGACGCCGTGACAGTGAATAGCGGTGCTTTGCTTCATCTGATTCTTGACGATCAGGCGCACTTTGTCGCCTTCATTGACCCGGATGATCTGGCCGGGGACACGCCCGTTGTACATCAACGCATCAACGGTAGTGCCGGGCTGCGTTTCCCAGACCCCTTCGGAGCAGGTGATCTGAAAGACATTCGTATCACCTTCAACCGTGAAGGGCATCGCCACGCCCCAGAAATCCTTGTCTTTGCCGACGTTATCGAGAAAGGCCTTGACGCCCGCTTCGTGCATCGCGTCCATTTCATCGGCGGTCATGTCCTGACGGGCTGGCACATAACCGGGCGCGGCTAGTACAGGTTTAGCACGTTCGGCGGCGTTGATACCGAGTACAGCGGCTACCGCGCCTGTGGCCTTTAGAAAATTCCGTCGATTGAGTGTTTGTTTCGCCGTCTTCTGATTGATGTGACTCATAATTTCCTGTGTGTGTTCCTTGTGCGATTACTGATGTGTCGTGTACTGCCAGGGCGTGTTGAGTGGCTCATCTGCTTCGTGATAGGGGACGGCCTCAACCAGATGCCAGCACGTCGCCCGACCTTCATAGTTTGGGAAGCATTCGCCGTGATAAAGACGATAGTAAGTGTGCCGGGTAGGTAAGTCATCGTGCGTCGCGCTTGCTAGTTCATAAATTCCGGGGACTGCCACTTTTTCGCCGCTCTGATGAACATTGCTTAGATGACTGAATTCCGGGATCATGCTGCACCTCGTCAATTGTGCTAATTGCAGTTACTTAAAAAGCGCCTGCTGTCGGATGATCAGACAGCAGGCCATTGGAGAAGCGGGATTATGCAGTTCCTGGTCTACGCTGTGAGGGCGCGGATGTCGCCTCAGTTTCGTGTCGCCCGATCAGCCAGGGCGTACCCAATCGCGGCAGCAGGTAACGATCCAATCCGTAATAACCCGCCGTCTTCCAGGCCAGAATGAGCAGGATAGCGCCCGCGAACAAGAGGGCGTTGGTGCTGGCCGTGCCCGCCATAACGAAGTTCCAGTTCAGGAACCCGCCCAGGAAAGCCGCGACGCCGACGAATGCACCAACAATCAGCAGCACCCCAACCGCGAATTCCCCGATGGCGATGACCTTGGCGAACCAGACGTAAGAGCCGCCATCCAGCATCCCCTGAATGAAGCTGCGATACCAGTCAAAGGCGATAGCCGTAGTGCCTTTGGCGTTGGGGGTGACCGCCGCCGTCCAGAAACCTTTGAGTGACGCGCCTGTTTCCATCCAACCCGGATCACCCAGCTTGTGCAGTGATGCTTGCAACCAGGTCAGGCCAATCAAGACGCGAATGACCAGCCACACCGGCGCAAAGCGCGTGTCGCTGAACAAGAAACGGGCAATCGGCGGATCGGTAATTTCGGTGCCGCTGAGTGTTTTGACGGTATGAGTAGTCATCTTAGCTTTCCTCCGGTGTATCACTTCGAGTTGTCTATAGTATGCGTTCAACCCGGCAATACCCGTAGTGCAATAACTCACCAGCTAAGCAGACAAATGTCATTTTCGATCCACGCCCGATTATTGCGGTAGTTTCAGCGTGATTGTTGTACCGTGCCCTGGCTTGCTTTCGATCTGCACGCTGCCGCCCAGTTGTTCGGCGCGGCGACGCATATTGTTCAGGCCGCGACCCTGCGAAAGTTGTGCTGGCTCGAAGCCTTGCCCATCGTCAGAAATGCTGAGCGTCAAAACACCGTTTGCTTCGTGCAAGTCGATATAAACCTCAGTGGCGTGCGCGTGGCGTACAATGTTGGAGAGCGTTTCGCGGACGATCTGTGTAATCGTATGAACTCGTTCTTCGGTGAGCAGCGTGAAGCCGCGTGCAATACCCATGACCAGCCGCGCCTGGGATACACTGCTGAACCCTTCCGCGATCTCTCGAAGCTGATCTTGCAGACTCACGGAATTATCGACGCCGACATTCAGATCACGTATGTAGCGCCGCAAATCCTCAATAACGTGATTCAAGTCCTGCGTAGCGCCCACAATTTGGGAGTCGAGTGCCGGATTCTCAACCATTGTTGAACGGGCAATTTCCAGTTTGATACCAATCGCGTAAATCGATTGGATAATCCCATCGTGCAGTTCCATTGCGATTCGATCCCGTTCTTCGATCACGGCCAGCCGCCGCAGTTGATCGGAGAGGTTGGCGTTTTCAATGGCAATGGCGGCATGACCGGCCAACAAGCCGATCAGCCGTTCATCTTCTTCGGTGAAGGGTTGATCGTCCTTGCGATCAGAAAGATACAAATTGCCCAGGTGCTTGCCCTTCGACATGATCGGAACGCCCAGGAAACTTTGCATATGGGGGTGGTTGGCGCAAAACCCGGCGGAGCGTTCATCCTGGCGCATATCCACCAGCCGAATCGCTTCGGGGCGCACCAGCAGCACGCCCAGTAAGCCGAGGCCGCGCGGCAAATGATCCATCCGCGCGATTTGCTTTTCGGTCATTCCATAGGTGAAAAAGTTTTGAAGGCCGCCCTTATCATCTGGCACGCCCAACGCGGCATACCGTGCGTTGACCAGATGCGCCGCGATCTCGGCCAGCCGCCGCAAGACACGATCAAGACTTAATTCACTCGTTATCGCACCAATCGCTTCGCTCAGCGCATCAATTTCGCCGCGAGAAGGTGGATTATTGGGCATAGTGGGCACATTTGTCATATTATCTCACTCACTTTCATCACTTCACAAGCTGTGTGAATGGTAGTCTAATGATACGATAGTGGTAGAGGTAGTCATGCAGCAAATTCACGTCCTGATTGTAGATGATCATGAAGTTGTGCGGATGGGCTTAAAGGCGCTGCTTCAACAGCACGCTCACTTACAGGTCGTGGGTGAGGCCGGATCGGGTGAAGAAGCCGTCGAGAAGGCGTTGGCGCTACGCCCCGATGTGGTGGTAATGGATGTGCGGATGCCGGGCATGTCTGGCGTTGACGCCTGTCGCCAGATTGTTCAACAGTTGCCTGAAACGCGCGTGGTAATGCTAACCAGCTTTGCCGAAGATGAACTGCTGTTTTCGGCCATTCGCGCCGGGGCGTCGGGTTATGTCCTCAAGCGCATCGGCAGCAGCGATCTGATTCGCACGATTGAATCCGTTTATAAAGGCGAAGCGGCGCTCGACTCGACAATGACCGCAGCCGTTTTCAAGCAAATGGCGCACAATGAAAATACCAAAGAGGCTTCGGTTTTTGCCGACCTGTCCGATCAGGAGATGCGCGTGCTGGCCTTGATCGCGGACGGCCTGACCAATCGAGAAATTGCCGGACGATTATTTCTGGGCGAAGGGACGGTTCGCAATTATGTGAGCAATTTATTGAGCAAACTTAATCTCTCGAACCGGGCAGAGGCGGCGGCCTTCGCGGTGCAGCACCACGCGAAGGAACATCTGAGCGCGGACTGATAGCGCATTCAGAATTCGGCACGCTGACTCAGGATCAGGGTGTTGCTCATTGCGCGAATACTGGGCGCTAGCAAATCGCCAGAGTCGAACGCCAGAAATGCAACTGCGTACTGTTCGCCATCGGGTAATGTGATTAGTCCGGCGTCAGTGCTGATGCGATAGCCGTTGCCGCCTTCGCTGTTCGGCGCGATGTAGCCGTCCTTCGAGGCTGTTTTAATACCCCATGCCGTCGAGTTGGTGCGGATCATGCTGAACTTCTGATTCGAGAGCAGTTCAACCGCCGCGTCATAATAGCCAAGCATACGCCCCTGCGTCGCCAGATGAACGTAATATTTCGCCAGATCGCGCGGCGCAAAGGTGTTGTTAATATAGAAAATGTGGCGTGCGTAGATCATGATTTGCGCTTCATACCGATCATCGGCGCAGTGCGGGCAAATGCTCCCACCCACTAACCAGGATCGCAGGCCAGATGGCGCATTCACCCCGACCTTATCCCGACTCCAGTTATTAAAAGCGCGCACCGGGTTATCGCCGTTATCTTTTTGCGGCGTATTTTTGTAGACATAGGTCAACACTCTGCCCGTCGCGTCGTTTTCGCTGAGGATCGCCATCATATACAGATTCTTGAACAGATCGTGATGCTGCGTCCACGCCGCGCGATAATCTTCCGGCACGGCCTCGGCTTTACTGACATTCCAATAAGGGATCGGTACGCTGCCCCAGATGTCCTGACTCACATTCTCGAAAAAATAGATCGCCACCGGCCCCTTGAACGCCGAAGCCACCGGGTATTGTTCGCTTTGGTTGTAACCGGACTCCTCAACGCCGTGTACCCGACTGATCGGCAGTACGGATACCGCCAGCTTGCGGTAGCCGATGATCGCTTTGAATTGTTCGGCAAGCTGCACGCTCTTTTCCTGTGGCGTGCCAGTCGGGATGCTCTGTGCGGCCTTCGCAGATGGCGCGATTGCCAAGACGATCAATGTACTCATCAAGGTGACAAATAATCTTTTACGCATCACGAGGCGGCTTTGTTCGCAGCACGTTCAAGCTGGCCGCGCCGACGGCCCATTACGAAGCCCAAAATGGTACGAACGGGAATGATCAGCACCGGGTAAGCAATCCCCGCTGCGCCACCGTTTTCTTTCCCGCCGCTGAGCGCAATAGCAATCGCTACCAAACCAATGAGGACAAACGCGCCATTCGTCACAAGGCTTTCAAACGTGTCGAATTTTTCGAGCGGCGTAAGTTCCAGCGGTTCACTTTGTCGATAAGCGTTGTAGTACAACAAGCCAAAGATAGCGTAAATCGCCGTGAAGCCGATGCTGTAAACGATCATCAAAGTTGCAACTTGGTCAGAGTGGATGAGTGCGGCATTCGATGCGCCAATAATTTGATTGACAAGCAGTGTTGCCAGAAACTTGAGTGGAAACACATAGAGCACAACGACGAACAGCAAGCATGTGTTCAGGATAATTGTCGGGATGTCCTGCAACCCATAGCGCCGAAAAAACAGGTAATGCGAATACCACAACCACATCAGCAGCATAAACGAGAGGCCAAACCCGGCAGCACCGCTCATGGTCGTGAGCAGTTCATCGAAGTTTTTGGGGACTTCCAGGGAAATGACGATCAGGGTGATCGAAAAAGCAAACACCGCATCGCTTAAACCCTCGATGCGTGAAACTTCTTGGCCGCGCCAACGGAATTTTGTGCTTGCGCCGACACCACGTTCGGCAAGTTGCGCTCGAATCATGTGCCTCTTACTTCAAACTGAGGGCGGTGGTTCTACGCCGCCCTTTTCGAGATTTGAGGCTATTCTAGCGCAAATTTATAGCGATTAGCGGGCAATCGTTGTACCAACTGCCGCAACAGTTGGGGTAGACGTGGGTGCTTGCGCCTTCGTGAATGTCCAGGGGCCACCCTCCGGGCAGGTCTGCACGAAGTTCGCGTCAAGCGGATACACGTACCAGGTATACGTTCCGGCCTGCTTGATCGTCATCAGGTCTATCGTGTTGTCCTGACGTAGTTCAATTACATATTCGAGCTTTGTGCCATCCGGCGCGAACACCCGAATCAGGTTGCGCGGCACGCGCGGCCCATACCAGTGGAAGACCAGCGACCCCGAACCCGGTACAGCCAGCGTCCCATTTTGCGGCGTCAGGTTTTGAAGCGGAATGCACTGATAAGCGGGCTGATTCGGCTGCGCTGTTCCCGGCACTTTGAGCGTTTGCCCGACGAAAATCTTGTTCTTATCGGAGAGGCAGTTCGCCTTCACGATCTCGTCGGGCGTCGTGTTGTACGTATTGGCGATATTGATCAGCGCGTCATTCGCCTTGACCTCGTAGGTCAGCTTCCAATCCTTGCGCGGGATACACCCTGGCGTACTGATCGGTGTGGAGGTTTCGCCGCCGACCAATCCCGGCACTGGCGCTAATGCAAACGGCGTAAAGGTCGCCGTCGTGGTGGGCAGCGGTGAGGGCAGCGGCGTATTCGTCGGCGGCTCAAAGGTGGGCGGCGGCAGCAGTGTACGCGAAGGCGTCAAGGTGGCAAGCGGTGAAGGTGTCGCGCTTGGACGTGTTGCGCTGGGTGTCGAAGTCGCCCTGACAGTCGCCGGACCCGTTGCCGCACTGGTCACTGCTCCGGCAGGCGCTTTGGTGGCAGCACCCGTCGCTGCTCCGGCAGGCGCTTTGGTTGCACCGCTGGTCGCTGCGCCAGTGGCCGCCGCTGTTGCCAGTGCCGCCTGTGGATTGAGATCGCTTAACTGCGGAAACGGCGCGTAGCGGCTGATAAACATGCCGAGCAGAAACGCGATCAGAATGATAAGGACAGACGTTACTCGTTTGATCAAGACAAAACTCCTTGTGGGGAGAGTTCAGGCATAGAGACAGGCATAGGCGTGGATAGTTGACTACTAACCCGCGTATCGGTACGCTGGACGACTTTACCATCGACCAGATCGTAGGCCAGGTCAACATGCTGCGCGACCAGCGGATCGTGTGAGACGATGATGAACGTCGTGCCTTGCTGCTGCGCGAATGAACGGAACAAAGCCAATATGCGTTCCGCGGTGCGCGTGTCCAAGCCGCCCGTTGGTTCGTCGGCCAGCAGCAAACGGGGGCGGAGTGCCAGCGCGCGCGCAATAGCGATTCGCTGCCGCTGACCACCACTCATCTCATCCGGCACATGGTCTTTCCAGGCGCTCAGGCCAACCGCTTCAAGCGCGGCCAATGATCGCTTTTTGCGCTCTCGAAAGCCCAGGCGCGGCAAGCGCAGCGCCAGATCGATATTTTCGAGCGCGGTATAGGTAGGCAGCAGCGCGTAGGACTGGAAAATGAAGCCGATCTGCTTGCGACGCAGTGCCGCCCTACCCCGATCTCGCATCCGCAAAATATCCTTATCGCAGACGATCAGCGAACCCGCCGTTGGCCGATCCAGCGCGCCAATCAGGTTGAGCAAGGTCGTTTTGCCGCTGCCCGACGGGCCATACAGCGCGACCAGCTTGGCTTCTTCAACCATCAGATCGACGCCCTTCAGTACCCGCACCGGCCCTGCCCCGGATGGGTAGGTGCGTTCGACACCGACACATTCAACAATGTATTTGGACTCAGATTGCTTCCCATTCCGTCTAAACATTATGCTGATGCCCTCGTTGTCCGCGCCGGGCGGCCTCGTCCGAACAAGCCCCGCCGCGCTTTTTCGGGCGGTGCATCGGCGGGTAGCGCATCATTGAACGCTTGTTGTGCGCTGAAATCGTCAACGTTCTCGGCTTCAGGGCGCAGCAAGATACCTTCGGGACGAATTTCGACAGCCACCCGCGCCCCTGATAGTTGTGCGCGGACTGCTTCGGGCAGCGTGATACGCCCTTCTGTATCCAGATGCGGCGAGGCTTCAGTGGCACCCGTCAAGTCCTGACCGAGTGCGCCATCGCGCAAGGTCAGGACGCGATCCGCCTGCGCCGCCACTTCGGGATCATGCGTGACCATCAAGATGGTGAGTCCATATTCGCGGCGCAAATCCTGTAGCAAATCGACCAGATTCCGCGCGGACTTGGCATCGAGTGCGCCAGTAGGTTCATCGGCCAGCAGCAGTTTGGGTTTATTGGCGAGTGCGACAGCTAAGGCCACACGCTGCTGTTGACCACCCGACAGCGCCGACGGACGTTTATACATCTGATCGCCCAGCCCCACCGCTTTGAGCAGTTCTTTGGCGCGCGGTACACGCTTCCAGGGCAATGTCCCGGCCAACGCCATTGGCAAGGTGACGTTTCGCAGCGCCGAACGTCCCGGCAGTAAGTTTTGCGTGATCTGCTGCCACAAAAAGCCGACTTCCTTCAACCGATAATTCGCCAGTGCTGAACCCTTCAAACTGAGTAAATCCAGTCCATCAACGGAGAGTTGTCCGGCGGTTGGCCGATCCAATCCTCCAAGCAAATTGAGCAGCGACGATTTACCTGCGCCGCTTGGCCCGACGATGGTAGTCCACTCGCCTTTTGCCATCTCAAAATCAATACCGCGCAAGGCGACCACTTCACGTTTATCGATCTTATACGCCTTGACGACCTGCTTACACAATATGAACGTTTCGGCCATTACAGTACATCCCGTTTTCTTGTCAATTACGGACCAACCACAATATCGCCTTCTTTGACGCCCTGGGTTATCTCATCACGGTCTTTGGTTTGAAGGCCAAGCGTCACATCGGCGGTGCGTGGGCCATCGGGCGTTTGCAGCACCACATAGGTGCGATTCTGAAACGTCCGAATGGCGACAGGCGGCAGCCACAACACGTTATAGCTGACTTTCTTGGGTAGCTTCAGTTCGACTAACGAACCCGACGGCAAAGTGAGCGAAGCGGCCACGCGCGTGGTCTGATCGCTATCTTTGGCGCTCAATGGTACGCGCCGCACGATGGACTGCACCGCCTGATCGGGGCGGTTGAGCGGCTGCGCGATGCCCACCAAACCGATACTCAGCGCCGAAGCATCTCCAAAGGCGATACTGGCGATCACTTCCAGCGGCGTGGAGCGGCCAATGATGATGACCGTATCAAACGCCTTGACCGCATCCCCCGGCTTGATCGTGATGTCCAGAATTTCGCCGTCAATGGGCGCTTTGATGGTGGACTGCGCGATCTGCTGCTTGATCTGATCAACTTTCAACTGAGCAGTTTGGACGGATGAGAGCTTGTTTGGGTCAACGTCCGCGCCATTTTGGGCATTTTGCAGTGCGATTTGAGCCTGAACAATCGCATTTTGCTGCGTCTTCTGGTCAAGTTGATTCGAATTGTACGATTGCGCCGCCTGAAAATAGCTGTTTTGCGCGTTTTGTACCTGCACAGTGGCATTACGGACGGTTTCGCGCGCCTGATCAACCTGTGAGGCGGGTGTGTCCTGGTGGCTGAGCAGGTTATCCAGATCGCGCTGTGCTTTATCGAGTGCCGCCTGTGCTGAGGTCAGGTTGGTTTTTGCCGTTGCGACCTGTGCCCAGGGGCTGTTCGCCTTCAATTGTTCAAGCCGCAGATTGGCGTTCGCCAGCGAAATTTGTGCATTTTGAACGCTCTGGATCGTGCTGCCCGTCGAGTTCAGGTTCGCAATCGCCTGCGTAAGACTGACCTGTGCACTGGCAAGCTGGTTTTCCAGGTCGGTGATCTGTAGATCGGCCAATACTGTGCCTGCCCGTACACTGGCGTTGCGCTGTACAGACACCGTTCGGATCGTGCCATTGATCGGGAACGAGAGCGTCAATTGATCGCGCGGCTGCCAACGTCCGCTCACTTCCAGAATATCGGCCACGTCGCCACGCTGCACCAGGTAAGTCGGGCGGGCGACGGCGGGGGCTGTCGGTATCGGCGTGGACGTTGGGGCAGCTTGTTGAGCGCCGGGAACGGCTGGCGCTGCACCGCCCGTGCTGCCGGGCAAATTAAGCTGAACGCCGCTGCACGCGCTCAGTAGACCGAGCAGTACGGCGCAAGCGATGAGTCTGATAAAGGATGGTTGAGTCTGTGTCATCATTGCTACGTTTCCAGATGCAAAGGATTAAGCCGCGTCACCAAGTTTGATCACACTGGCAAGCCGTTCACGGCCCAGCAGCGTTGTCATCAATAAAGTTACCGAGAGCAGTACGCCCGCGAAGACCACATACACGCCGATAATGTCATTCCACGAGACGCGCACCAGATAGGGCGGCAAACCACCACCAAAATCGAGCAGCGGCAAAAAGAGCAGCGTCGTGAATGCGCCAATAGCCGTTCCGCCCGCGATCCCGCTCACAACGGCCAACCCCTGCGACAGCATCAGGTACATCCCGACGGCGTTACTACCCAAACCCATCGCGCGCAGCGAACCGAGTTGGAAGGCTTGTGCGCGGAACGAAGCCGCTGACTGCACCACGTTCCCAACCAGTGTTAGCGCAATCGAGGCCACAAAGCCAACGGACAGGAAACCCAGCACGCCGCGTCGATCCGGGGCGGTTTCGGCCTGTTGCAAAAGCTGATCGCTGTCTTTCCACAATACGACCGGGTAGCCCAGATCGCGGATTTTTGCCAGCACCGTATTTGGATCAACTTTCGGGTCGAGTGCCAGCCAGGCGTCGTACTGCAAATAGGTGGTTGCCAGCTCAAAAATCGGGTCAAGGTTGGTGATGATGAACGGTTGAGTGCGCGGATCGAGCGTCGGGAAGTAATTCACGATCCCGACAATGGGCACTTTATCCTGCTGCCGCCACTGGTTGAACACGAACAACTGATAGGTGATCTCCTGATTGATCTTCAGGTTGTAGTCCTGGGCTACCTTCGCGCTGATGATCACACCCGTTCGGTTGCCTGCCAGTTTGTTAAGCAGGTCGGCTAGCGGCACACTCGAATAGTCATCGCGGTAGTTCGTGACTGCTGCCAGTGATGCGCGATCCACGCCAAGCGCCACGCCCTTGAGCGGCCCTTTCGGGAACATGATCTGCATATCGTAGCGCCCGACACGTGCCGCCGCCTGCACGCCTTCTACCTGTAACAAATCTTCAATGGGCAACACGTTGAAACCAGTGACCGTTTGCGTTGATTGCCCAGTGGTGGCGTCGGGTGCGGCATCTGTCGTCTGGGCATCGGCTGCCGTCACGATCACCGCGTCTGCGCCGACGCTGTAGCCAATCTGATCGCGCAGGTGCCGATCAAGCGTGCTTGCCATTGAGGCCGTGAATCCGGTCAAACTGAGCGTGAAGGCCATCATCAGCAGCGCGCCACGATAACGTCCAATCGAGCGCGTCAGTTCACGCAGTGCCATCAACGCCGAAATGCCCCGCCCGCGCGACAAAATGCCCGCGCCTATCCGCAAAAAGAACGGCCACATTCGCAAGAAAACTAAGGTATGGCCGAGCGCGAACAGGGTTGGCCCCAAAAATGGCAGCGGATCGGCAAACGGATTGGCCGCATCGCCTGATAAGCCGTTCTTTGCGCTCAATGAATACAGGACATAATAGGCCGGGATCAGGATCAAAAAATCCAAATAGATGCGCTGCCACCACGCTTTCTGAGCGCGTGCGGCCTGCGTCTTGAAAGACGTAATGCTATTCCGAGTCGCGCGCCAGGCCGCGAACATGCCCGAACTGGCCGCTAGCAATGCGGTTATCGCGCCCGCTGCCAGGGCTGTCGGTGTGAAAACGACCTCAAGCGGCGCGGTCGGGTTATCGAAGCGTAAAAACGAGGTGGTATGCCCAACCAGATTGACCAGATACGGCGAAGCTACGATTCCGATGGCGAAAGCGATCCCGGCCAGCACTACCCACATCATGGTATGAATGCCCAGCACGCCCCAGCGACTCATGCCGCGACTGCGGAGCGTCACATCTTCCTGACCTTGCCGCCCAACCAATAATCCGGCTACCAATGACACGAAATACAAGACCAGTCCCGCCACCGGAAGGATCAACACGGTGAGTTGCACCGTCAAACGGCGCGCATCCTCATTGAACTGGTTCAAGCCCTGCACTGGCGAAATTTCGGTACGAATACCGGGCAGTGACGCATCCACCGCGCGCTGCCCATCATTGATCCGGCCAAGCAGCGGGCCAATATCGGCGGTACGAATATTGTGTCCGTCGAAGGCGGTGTACCAGGCGGCTTCTTCAATCGGCTGCTTGAGCGCCCCAATGGTATTCCACAGCACGTCGGGCGGCATGACCAGCACCGCATCGAAGGCTTTGGGCGGATAGAAGTTCCAGATCAGATCGTTGACATTCTTCGCTTTCCAGAGCGCCGCCACCTTGACTTTGACCGGGTTGCCAGTCGACGGCGCAACTTGCAGAATATCCCCGACCTGTACGCCCATCGTCCACAACACCTGCTCCGACGCCAGAATCGGGATCGGATCATCTTTGGCGGGAGCGGTGGCGGGCGGCCAGGTGCCCGCCGTGTACGTGATCCACTTATCTACACCTTGTAATGTACCCAGACTCAGCGGCGAGAGTGCTTTGTTGGCGCGCGTCAGGGTAACACGCCATGCTCCGGTTCGCAGGTAGCTCAACTGGTCACTCACCGGGAGCGCCACCGCTTTGGCAAATACGTCCGTGATGGTTGGATCGGCGGCGCGCAGATCATCCCGCCCGATATTGCCTTTCCAGCTACCCAGATAGCGGAAGCGGAAGGCATACGGCACGGCGTCCAGCTTGGAAGCCAGAATCGTCGTGTTCACCGCATCGGCATACAGCGGCAGACTCAGCGCAAGTGTGGTTGCCGCCGTCAGGCCAACCAGTGCCCACAGCACCAGCCAACGCTGCTGCCATAACCGCTCTATCGAGAACAGCAAAATATCAAACACTCGGAACATGCTACCAACCCCGGTACATTACACCATCCAATTAGAACATGTAAATTTATTTGCATCAAGGGGTGATCTATTTTGACTACCCTATTGCCCTCACCCTAAATCCCTCTCCCGGGGGAGAGGGACTTTCAAACCGTCTGGTCTCGATCTGACTCACCATTCGCCCAATGATGGGGTTTTCAAACCGTGTAGCCATGATCTGACTCCCCTCTCCACCGGGAGAGGGGTTGGGGGTGAGGGCTGCAAGGTTAACTACCGCCCGCCCAACAACTTCTTGAGTCTTGGATCGGCTTTGACGGCACAATCGGTGAAGTTGCGGATGTAGTCCTGATATTTCATCTGCGCCGGATCATAGGCTGGGATTCCCGCCGCACACTCTATATACGCATCAGCGTAGGTCTGGGCATCTTTCAATTCGGTGTCGAAGTCTTTGTCTTTCAGCACATAGTTATCCCACGCCTGGAACAACCAATACTGCACCACAAAGCCCGAAATATTGGAGCCGCCATCGAACAGTGATGGCACTTTCAGCGTATTTGGGTCTTCCAGCACTTTTGCCACATCACGGTAAACGGCGGCCAGTGCCTTGCCCGCTGTCGTTTCGAGCGCGCTATCGGCAAGCTGCGATTTGCGGAGCGGCATCAGGCTCATCAGCTCTGGGCGCGTCGCAAACGTGCTGATCCACTTGTAGCAAGCGTCGGGGTTCTGTGCTTTCGCGCTGACATACAACGAGCCGGAGCTGTAGGACAAGGCCTGTATCTGCGTACCACGTGGGAATGTGACCGCCTCGAATTTGCTCTTGTCTTCTTCGGGGGTGTTGCCGCCGATTCCGAACAGCGCGATCCGCCGGAAGTTCAGGCCGTTCAATTGTTCGCTGTACAGCGGATTGCCTTCTGCGCCGCCGCCGCCGAACCCGAAGTTGCTGCCCAGTTCCTTATAGTCGATCAGCTTGGCCTTTGCCAGATCGAGTACCTGACGCATTGCATCGACATTCGCCTTATCGGTGAATTTTACGACAGGCGGGACGGTACTCCAGTCAATCGGCAAACCACCATAGGCCGCGATCAGCATCAACAAACTGACGCCTTCACCACCTGTACCGGACATGAAGAACGGCGCTTTGCCATCCTTGACCGTCGGTTTAAGGGCATTCAAGGTGTCTTTGAAGGCCGACGTTTCCCAACCGAACGCTGGTTTCGGCACGCCCGCATTTGCCAGCGACGTTGGATCGAACCACATGACCGTTGGCGAAATACCCATCGGCACTGCCCAGATTTTGTTATCGCGGGTCACCTGTGCCAGCGCGCCGCCAACGTAATCTTTGGCGTCATAGGCACTATCGGCATTCAGGAACGGATCGAGGCTCAAAATCTTATCAAGCTGAATGCTTGGCACGGCACTATACGGCAGATAGAAGCAGTCGTACTTATCGGCGGCCTGTTCCGCGCTTTGAAAGCCGTTCTGAATATCGATCTTGGCAACGCCCGGATTCGCCTTGACGAATTCCGCCGCCAACGCTTCGATCTCAGCCTTCTTGGGCAGCGATTGCGCGAACACCGTCACGCCGAATTTGAGCGTGACGCCCTTGTTTGGGTCGGCAGTCGGTACGGGCGTGGCAACAACCGCCACTTTGCCCGCATTCGTCTTACGATCCAGTGCGGTTTGTTGCGACTTCAACGCTTCGGCCTGAAGTTTAGCGATGGCCGTTTGCGCGTCGAGTCGTTCGGTTCGAGCGCGCACCGTCGCCACTGACAGATAATCGTAGTAGCGGCGATCCGTCACGGTGTAGCCGCTGGTAATCGCTTCATCCAGCAAGGTTTGCAGTTCAGGCGTCAGGCGAACCCCAAAACCGGGATTATTGCCGCCGCCGTCCTGCCCTTTCAAACTTTGACGCGCGGGAATCGACGTAAAGCGGTTGACTTCGGAGCGCGTGGTCAGGAAACGCGCCAGAGCATAGGCTTGTTCCGGGTACTGCGTTGCGCCGCTCACCGCGATTCCGGTCACATCCAAATAGGCATGACCACCGGGCAGCAGCACCGCTTTACGCTCGGCCTGATTGGGGCGTATGACCGCCGCGTTGGTGAGCGACTCGATCCGGATCGGCGCGGTGTTGAAATCTGGCGTTTGCAGCGGGAGCAGGTCTTGCAAGTCCTTGAGTTTATCCAGCAGCGAAATCACTTCCGGCTGATCGAGCAGCGGCGGATTTGGTATTGCGTTCGCGTCGTAGAGCGGCTTCCCAACAAGGCTCATATACAACGGAATGTCGTTCACACCGACGTATAGTTCAAGCCCCGGCGTCGTGACTTTGCCATTCTCATCTTTGACGTTGAGCGCCTTGACGGCCACCGTTAAATCATCAAGTGTCCATTTGTTGGTTGGGTAGGCGATCCCGGCTTTATCGAACGCCGCCGGATCGTAAGTGAGTACCGTCGCATCGGCGGCCAGTGGCAGCCCCCACACACCCTGATCCCATTGATAGGTTCTGAGCAGCGTCGGGTAAAAATCAGCCGAATTGAATTGTTTATCGCTGTCGATCAGCGGTTGAAGGTTCAGGTAATAGCCTGCGCGGGTCGCTTCGGGCGAAACGGCATTCCCGGTGACGAACACAACATCAGCGGTGCTGGTCAATTTTTGCACGGCGTCTAGGTGATTATCGACGCCATTGGCCGCACTCGATGCACCTGTCGATTCCTGCGTCACAAGCTGAACATGAATATTCGGATTGGCCGTCTCGAACTCTTTGATCGCTTTTTCTTCAAGCGCGTCACGAGTGAAGACCGGAACACCCAGCGTAACCGTCACTTTCCCATCTTGCGCGAAGGTTTGCGCGATGGGTGCCAGCGTTCCGATGATCAAAAGGGCAATCAACGTACCGACTGCGCCTCGTTGTAGAAATGGCATAAACACGTTTCTCCCCGTAGGTCTACCGATCAGACATGTTTAATGCTAACCCGAACTTGTGAAGATACTATGAAGGTTTCAGCGTATAATATCCAAATGCGGATCGTTGGGATGGGAAATTATCGCTATGAATCTGGATCAACTATTAGCTGTGGTAAATGATTTATCGCCGGAGGATCAGGAAAAACTGAAAGAGCATTTATCCGAGAGGAAACCAGCCCAACCTCGGACGGTTGAGGAGTGGATTGCCGAACTAGAAGACATTGCCCGCGAATTTCGCGGAGACTCATCGGATGAAGAAATGCGGGAAATCATTGAGGCGATAAATACAAAGAGCAAACCGTCGGAGACGGGTTTGTGACCGCTTATTTGTTGGACACGAATGCCCTCTCAGATTTGATTGCCAGTCAACCCAAAATAATTCGCCAGACTGCTGAACACTTAGCGAATGGTGATTTGTTGGGTTTATGCAGGCCGGTTCACTACGAAATTCTACGCGGTTTATTTTGGCGTGGTGCTACGGCTAAGCTCCGCATTTATCGGCAGCGAATTATCCCACTTCTGAATTGGACAGAAACAGTCGACTTAGATTGGGAAGAAGCAGCCAGGTTATGGGCACAAACTCGCTCAAGCGGCAAACAGCTAAGTGATCCTGATCTGTTCCTTGCAGCGATTGCAAGTCGTACTGGAGCGATTCTGGTTTCTACAGATGCAGACTTCGATGCACTCTTATTGCAGCGCGAAGATTGGAGAAAATAACGGCTATGCTTATTTCTCGATCTTATCTACAATAAACGTTGGTACGACAGAGCCACCGCCCGCCGTCACATTGAGCAGCGCCACCGTTGAGAGCCGCGTCAAAGAGCCGTTCACCGTGCGCCCCTGAAAAATAAATGGATCGGCGTCTACCAACCGCTTGCTGATGTCCAGTTGTCCATCAATAATCGCCGGGAAATCCTCAGAGGGCATTGTCACCCGTTCCTGAACCACATACGGATCGTGAAGTGCGTGCTGCAAAATGCCATTCCAGGTTTCGGGCGAGGTTTCCCAGCCGATCATGACGCCCTTACCGCCGTACTCGTCATTCGGTTTAAGTACCATGTTCTCTCTATTTTCCGAGATGAAGGGCAGCAAGTCAACCATCTGGCCGTGATACTGCGTTTTGCGATCCGCCACGTTGCGTGTCCAGGGGATATGCGCTTCAATCGAAGCCATTTCCGCCGCATCATATAGATGTGCGTGCTGTTCATCGCTCAGAATCGTGAAGCTGGCCTTTTTCGCCATGAGCTTTGCGCTAAAGGCATTCGACATACACACCGCCCGATCCCGCAGCGCGCGCACCACCAGGTTATCGATCCCCATCCGCTGGATCAATTCGCTGCACAGCACGCGCTTGTAGATCAGATCGATCCGGAAATCGCCCGCCCACAAATGCCCGTTGTGATATTCAAGTGCGCGCGGATCGGCCAGCAGCGAATGCACGCCTTTTTCCTCAAAATACATGCGGCATAGTTCGTGTTCGTTCAACGTTGGCACATCTGCCCAGTCGATGATCGCAATCTGCGGGCTTTCTGTACCGCCCCATTGCTTATAGGCTTCCAGCAGGACGCTCAGCAGCCCGCGCCGCATGTGAAAATTGCGAATGTGGTACTTCTGATGAAAGCGTTTTATCGGTTCGATCTCCAAAAACGCCTCGGCAAGTTGATCTTCATAACCCATTCCGGCGGGTGTTTCGGCATTATATTCGATGAATTTCAGTTCATTCGTTTCCAGGTTGAAGAACGAGTCGAGGCGCGCAGTTGTCCAGGGCACATCCATCCCGGTTTCAAGGCTGAATAGTTCTTCTTCCCAGGGTTCAAGGTATAGTTCGGCGCGCAAAGTAGCATCGTTGATGCAGGCTTCGTGTGCTTTGCCAAATGCACCCAGCAAGATTTCAGTTTCGTGTTTCAAATAATGCCACTGTGCCGGTTCGTAAAAGTGTGGCCGCAAAACAGTACATAATGGGCGCTCACCAAAATAGCATTTGCGCCGTCGCAAGTCTGCCGAGAACGCGGCAAACGACTCGACGGCCAGTTCGGGCGTCAATAAACTGTTATAAGTATCTATTGCTTCTTGAATCATCGGTGTTTTTGTAGATTACCTTCAACTTATATTTATGCCCGGCACTCGAATACCGGGCAGCGAATATCACGTCGTTTTGCGCGTCCGTTTGGTGGATTTTTCAATTGTCTCCACTGCACCTTCGACGGCCTGTTCAGCCGCTTCTTTGACCTTTTTGGCAGTGCGTTTGGCCGTTTCAACCGTCGTTTGCACCGTTTCTTTGACCGCCTCGCGCTTGACGACCTTTGACCACTCGTAACGATCCTGTGTGGCGTGCTTCGATTTTGCCAGCTTGATCACCAGATCGGCCATGTGCGTAACCATCCAGTCGTAATGCTTTTGACCCAATGAATTCACGTCCATGTCGGGCGCGGGATTCATGAAGTCGATGGCATACGGCACTCCGCCCCGAATCGCAAACTCAACGGTGTTCATATCGTAGTTCAGCGCGCGTACCAGCTTGAGCGAATCGCCCACGATGCGATTGTACAGTTCTGACGCGAAGTTGTGTTCTTCATGGTAGTGACGTGTTTTTGGGTCATAGTTCATCACGTAGATTTCTTCCTGACCCAGACACATGCAGCGCGCATAACCGTCCCACTCGATGAACTCTTGCACGATCATCGTGAGCAGGCCGGATTGATTGTAGCGATTGATCAGTTCGTCGATGCTGTGGACGATATATACATCACGCCAGCCGCCGCCATGCGCGTCCTTGAGAATGGCGGGCATCCCGATCTGTTCCGCGATCCAGGCCCAATCGAGTGGGAACATCAGGTTACGCAGCGACTCATCGTGGACAATACCGGGAATGTAATCTTTGTTGGGCAGCACGATTGTTTTTGGCGACGCAACGCCTAATTGAGTCGCCAGCGATGCACCGAAAAACTTATCATCCGCCGACCACATGAACGGATCGTTGATCACGTAAACGCCTTGCAGCGCCGCGTTTTTCAAATAGCTGCGATAGTAGGGCACTTCATGCGAGATGCGATCCACGATCACACGGTACGGGTTCGATTCATTCATAGACGTACCGCCCAGTTTGACGAATTCTGCCGTCACGCCCTGATCACGACGGTTGACTTCGTCAATAAAGGCGGGCGGCCATGACCACTCGCGCCCGACCATCAAGCCCACTTTTAACGGTTCATTTGCCACGACATTGCTCCTCTCAAGGATAGGCGATTGGTTCCAACTGCGTAATCGTCTGTTCGAGCAAATCGACGGCAGACTGCAGCGTTTCGGCGTCAAAAGCAAACTTCGCGCCAGCCTTCGCATATAATTCGGGTAGTGCTGCTGTGCCGCCGAGCGCCAGTGCCCGCCGATAAGCCGCCACCGCCTCCGCTGGATCACGCAGCGAATTTGCCCAAACCTGCACGGCACCAAGCAGTGCGATCCCGTATTCAATGTAATAAAACGGGGACTGAAAGACGTGCGACTGTTGACGCCAGAAGATGCGCTTTTCCGCGTCCAGGCCGCTCCAATCAATGCCCGGCCCATAACGATCCACTAACTCAGTCCACACTGCATCGCAGTATTGAATATCAGCCGCCGCCAGTTCATTTTCGTAAATCTTATGCTGAAGCGCATCGATCATCGCCATATACGGCCAAAAGATGATCGCGCCTTCCAATGCCTCAATAGCGGCACGCGCCGCTTGCGCCTCATTATAGAAGCCGCCGTACTGAGTCGTCAGATACGGCAAGCCGAGCAGTTCCATCGCCGTCGATGCAACTTCCGCAAACTCGATTGGCACCATCTGTTCTTGCCGCTGTTGCAGGTACGGCAATCCGGCGACTTCAAAGGTGTGGAAGGCGTGCCCACCCTCGTGCAGCAAAACCACCACATCACCATGATTGCCTACCGCATTCGCAAATATGAACGGACGCCGCGTCACTGATAACCCTAGCGAATAGCCACCTGACGCCTTATTCTTGCGACTGTCGAGATCGAGCAGCTTTTCAGCCTGCATCGTCTCGAAGTAACTCGCCAACTGCGGATCGATATGCCGAAAGATATTGAGCGTTTTCGTTTCGAGTTCAGCAATCGAATCACATGGATGTAATGCGGGTAACCCTGTCGGATCAACCGTCAAATCCCAGGGTCGCAGTGTCGGAATGCCCAACCGCTGGCGGCGCTTTTCCTTGCTGCGGCGGGCGGCGGGAACAACCACCTTCTCGATTGTAGTCAGGAATTGCTTGGCGTCTGCGGGCGTGTAGTCGAATCGGAATAACTGCTGCCAGCGATAGGCACGGAAGTTATCGAAGCCAGCATTTTGTGCGACCTGTCGCCGCGTCATGAGTAACTGCTGCCACAGCGGAGCAAGCGCATCGCTGTCCTGCCTGATGCGCCCGATCATTGTGCGCCAGGCGCGCTCCCTGCGCTCCCGATCCGGGTCCTGCAAAATGGGCGAAAGCTGTGTCATGGGGATTTCTGCGCCGTCCCATTGCACGATGCGCGCCCCGGAAATTTTGTCGTATTCCAGCGAGAGTTTCCGCAGTTCGGACAGCAGCGGCAGGTTCGACTCGTGGTACAGGTCGGCTTCAGTTTTCAGCTTTTTCAGTGGAAGCTCAAAACCGCGCGGTTGCAATCCGCTCTCGATCAATTTCTGTTTCACTTTTTGTTCAGCGGCCATCGCTTGCGGCACGATCTCATCCAGGAAGATTTTATAGCGCCGTTCCGACTCTTCATCGGCAGTATTGACCGTTGTGGCGATCATAAAGCGCGTGCTGACTTCATCGATCAGCGCGGCAATTTTCGTCCAGTCGCCCAGCCATTGCGCTACACTATCCGCCGTGAGCGGGCGCGCGACTAAATCATCATAAAAAGGTGCGATTTGTGCCCATGTCCATGCGCCAAATTCCTGCGCGGTGGCTGGAAGTGTTTCAAACATATCGTTTCCTCGCGGCTAATCGTGGCCGCTGATATAAAGGGCTAGCATCTTTTCCCAGAACGGCCAGTCGTGTGACCAGCCATCCCATTCGCGCAGGGCATTGCCGATTCCTTTTGACCACAGCACGCCCGATAAATCACGTGCGCTCTGCATCAAACGATCTTCGCGCCCGGTTGCCATGATAATATCCAGCGCACGCAAACGATCCAGCCGTGCCGAGTCGTGTTCGTTGGCGATAAATTGCATCGGATTGTTGAAGTATACGTTTTCGTCAGTGTAGCCGCCCGTGAAGCGCCGAATTTCGTACAGGCCGCTCATTGCCAGGATACGATTCACTTTTTCAGCGTGCTTGAGGCCAAACGTCATTGCGTGATAAGCGCCAAAACTTGCGCCGGCTGTAATCAGAAATGGGTTCGGATTTTTTGTTTCGCTAAAGGGCAGCACTTCATTGTACAGGTAAGCATCATACTGAGAATGTCGATACGCACGTCCGGCGGGGTGTGCCCAACTGCAATACCAGCTTTCACTGTCCACACTGTCGACGCAGTAGAGTTGTAGCCAGCCTTTTTCCAGCGACTCGCCGACGACGTTGGGCATCCCGCGATCCTGCCATTCGTAATATTTGCCGTTCGACGTTGGGAACACGAGCGCACGCGCCCCGGCGTGCCCAAAAACAAGCAGTTCCATGTCTCGACCAAGCGACGGGCTGTGCCAGCGATGATATTCACGATTCATGATGTTTTTGTGACGGTTTCCTTTGGTTTGCTGGACGGCTTTTCATTTGGCATTTTGGAGTCGACACGCTCCGGCTGAAATAGATCGCTGCACACTTCCTGATAATGACCGGATGGGCATTCCAGGTGGCAAAACCCGGTCCTGATCATCTCATGTTCACAAATCGGGCACAGGTACACGTAGCGGGTGCTGGTTGGCATCAGTATTTCGGTTCGGGTTCTGGCCGAGTGTTCTTTTTGATGAGGATAAACTCGTCAGGCCGCAAAATAACATTTTCCATATCGTAACCACCGACCAACGTTTCATCGGGAATGTCGATATCGACGGCATACGATTCAGGATCGGTATAACATTCAACGATGACCCCTTCCAGACCTGTCGGGAGCGTGCGTCTCGGCGGAAACTCACTTGATATTGTTTTCGTGAGTTGAACCCTATCATATAGTCCAATCACGCTTTTGGTATTTGTATTCATAAAACCCTCCTGTCCCTACACTTTAAGGTAGTTCGTGATCAGTCGAGGCGCATCTTGTCCTTTATCAATTTGCCAGACTGTAATGAGTGTCCCGCTACGCTTATTTGGTCCAATGATCTTAATTTGTACCATGAAACGCGGTTCAGCGATTTGTGGCCTTTCGCTGGCTACTGCTGGTGTAGACAGCAATTCCTGACGTATTTGATTTATAACGTCTTGCGCGCCCATTCGCCTTCCTCCTTCGCTATCCACCTCATAACCGATTGCTCGGAACGCATCTGGCTTGTCTTTGCTGTTTGGATTTGTTGGATCCATTGAATAACGATCAAATTTCGCTGGATCGATCTGTGCCGCCGCCGCATTCGGCAGTGGATCGCCCTCTTTCCAGTCGGTCATCGCACGACTTCCAACGCACGTACCGGGTTAACGACTCCGCCGCCCTGCCGTTCTGCCTCGACACCCGGCAGTCGAATCGCCGTTTGAATCAGTATCGCGCGCACTTCGGCGGGTGTCAACTGTGGATGTGCCTCCAATAGCTGTGCCACGATCCCTGACACAATCGCCACCGAAACCGACGTGCCATCGACATGCTGATGTTCCGCGTCGATCAGCTTATCGCTATTGATTCGTTTTTGAAGTTGTGCATACAGCGCATCGTTTGGCCGAAGTGCCAGGTCACGCGGAATACCCAGATCGGAATAGCCTTCGCGCAACACGCGCCGAATCGCCGTGTCACTTGCGCCGAAAAGCTGCACTAACCATCGCGCCTGGCGTGCCATGCGCGTACCTGGCAAAATTGGCGCGGCGATCCACTGCGCCGGGGCGATCACTTCTGGTTTATGTGCGCCGTCATAGGCCATGCCCCAGTTAGATGGGTACATCCGCCACCACGCCGGATCGACTGTGTTTTGATCGTTCACCCCGCCCACCGTGATCGCACTCGGCGCACTGGCAGGTGGCACAAGCTGCGGTCTGCCACTGTTTCCGGCGGCGACACAAACGATCAGCCCGACGACAGTAGCCTTTGCGATGGCTTGATGCAGTGGATGGTCGGGATCGTGGCTCTCGAAATCGCCGCCTACCGAGACATTTACGACGCGCACTCCGAACCGCTTGTGATTTGCCAGCAGCCACTGGAAACCGCGCAAAATATCGCGTTCCTTGATGCGCCCTTTCGCCGTACTGACCTTGATCAAAACGAGTTTGGCCTCACTGGCGATCCCTGAATACGGATGCCCCGCGCCCGCCGCGATCACACTGGTCATTTGCCCATGCCAACTGTACCATTCCGGCCTGTTGAAGCGCCGCCCCTCGACAATGCGGTTGGAGGTTGCATCGACATGACACAGCACACGGTTTTGCAGATCAGGATGAGGGTAAAAGCCGGAGTCGATAAAAGCCATCACCACGCCGCGCCCGGTGAACTCTCGCGGGGCATTGGCACGCATTGGCGTAGTTAGGATGCTGTAGCCGGGATGTACCGGATAGTTTGGGTAGAATGATGGCATGAATGCGCGAATCGTGCGTCAGGTCAGGCGACTTGTGCGACGAACGCCTCGAATAGCGCCCGCATCTTCGTATCCGACTCGACCAGGCTTTCGGGATGCCACTGCACACCTACCGCGAAATTTCCGTTGGTGTGTTCAATCGCTTCGATCACGCCGTCGGGCGCGTAGGCACTCACGCGAAAGCCCGGTGCAACATCCTTCACCGCCTGATGGTGGAAGCTGTTCACACGCGCCTCACTGCCCAATATATTCGATAGACGTGTGCCTTCAACCGTCGCCACGTCATGCGCTACGTAATTGCGTGGCTTTTCCGGGAAATACTGGTGACGAATCGCGTGCGGAATCATGTCCGTCACATCCTGGATCAGTGAGCCGCCACCTGCCACATTAAGTGCCTGTACGCCGCGACAGACACCCAAAACCGGCATATGCGCTTCCAGTGCCCAACGTGCCATGATCAGTTCAGCATCATCGCGCAGCAAATCGAGTCCTTCAGTCTTTGGATAAACCGACTGATTGTAACAGGCCGGGTTCATATCGCCGCCCCCTGCCAGAAATAGCCCGTCAAGTCGTTCAAAAACGCTTCGCATCGTCTCGATTCCCAGATCAAGTGGGATCAGGACGGGGGCTGCACCCACAGCCGTTAGCGCGGTAATATACGGGCGGCTCATTGCAAAGCGTGCGGGCATTTTGTCCGGCATCGAGTTATCGAGATAGCTGGGGATACCGATCAATGGCATGGTCATAACGACGAATTCCTTTCACCAATCCTGTACAGAATAGCCCAACGTCCGAGCTAAGTCAATCGGCGGATTGGCACAATGTTATACTTATAGCTGATTCTTGGCGGCTGTAACCAAAAACTCTTAGCAAAGAGCTTGCCACCCGCTCACGGCGCTGGCAGGAAAATGCGAACCCGTAGTTTGGAGAGGACGATCTCACTGCCATTTTTGACGGGTGTTGGTTTCATCGGGTCAAGGCGCGCGCCGTCGAGCCATGTGCCGTTGGTAGCATACTCATCCACGATCATCACCTGACCATTCTGGTAAATCAGCGTAACATGAATCCGCGAGACGCCTTTATTGAAGGCATCAAACGCATTCACGGCGATGGTGGGTGCAATTTCGCCGCTGTTGAGCGAACTTCGACCAATCGTCGCGCCTTTCCGTATATCAATAATAAGCGGTACGAATGAATTTTCGATGTAAATCGCCACTTGCCCCTCGGTCAGCTTGCCCAGATGCGCCGAATACAATTCCTGCGAAGTATCTACCCCCGGTGGAAGCAGCCCATCAGAGAGCATAGCCGTCGATTCGATTAATATTGTGCCGCACACCGGGCAAGTGGTACTTTGCGATGGAATTTGGCTGCCACAGGTGGGGCATGTGATCAAGGGAAACCTCCTTGCATAGAGAGGGCGTCGGTGTCCTGTTAATGTTCAGTATACGGGGGGAATGGCGGTGTGCGGTTTGAATACGCAAACGAAATGGTAAGAGTTTTGCATCAATACGCGCTAAACACTTGTGATTCCAACAAACAATTCACATTCAGGGGGTGGCTTTGCGTGAATTGGAGAATAGCAAACCGGGTGATTCGCACCAATCACCCGGTTAGGCGAACACCAGCCCAGGTTAGTTTTTTACGCCGATCAGGATCAACTGCCATAGCGAAAAATAGGCGGGGCCGCCCTCTGAAAGTTCTGGTTGAAGCCATTCCGCTGCTGCCGGAGGTGCCTGGTGCAGCATCACTTGCAGGCGTGTCACCGTCTCCGGCGCGACATTCTGCATCTTTGTCCACCAGCCGAACTCCAAGCGATTGCGACACACTTCACGGTGAACGATCTTCAAGTTCGCTGCGGTGAAGAAGTCTTCCCACTCTGTCTGAGCATATTCCCAGACATGGCTCGGATCGCGCAACTCCTCGAAGGCATTCACAAATTTCGCGCCTTCGGTATCAGGCGGCGCGATCTGATCGACAACAGCGACTACGCCGCCCGGCCTGACCACGCGCGCCGCCTCTTTGACAAACTGTGCTACGTCGGGGAAATGATGGGGCGCGATCCGGCACGTTAACAGGTCAAACGAATTATCGCCAAACGGGATTGCCAGCGCGTCGGCCTGTCCATAATTGACCGCCCGATCTTCGCCAGCGTGTTCATCAATATACGGGCGAGCAGCAGCCAACATCTTGGGCGTCAGATCGGTTGCTACGACGCGCGCATCCTGTTTTGCCAGCCCAAGTGCCACATGGCCGCCACCTGTCGCTACATCGAGCGCGCGCTGACCGGGACGCACATCCACCAGTTCGAGCAGCCGTTCCAGGCTGTAGCTGCTGCTGTGAATCGGGCTATTGACGTAATTCTGTGCAAAACTGCCAAACTGCTCTTGAACTTTCCGTCGAACGTCATCTGTCATGTTGACCCCTTTTCAAACAAAAAGGGCGACTCAGTTGAGCCGCCCTTGTACTAACCTTGCGCTAAGCGCCTTTAGCGACGGCCACGACCACCCATGATGCGAAGGGTGAACAGGAACAGGTTGATAAAGTCCAGGTACAGCCGCAGCGCGCCCATGATGGCGACTCGTTGAACGGTTGCCATTTCGCCGCCTGCGTTGACCGAAACATTCATCGCCATGTCCTTGATGCGCTGTGTATCATAAGCGGTCAGGCCAACGAAAATCAGCACACCCGCGTAGTTGATAATCCAGAACAGGGCATCACTTGACACAAAGATGTTGATGATCGTGGCAACGACCAGCCCGATCACTGCCATCATTAATATGCCACCCAAGCGGGACAGATCCATACGTGTCGTATACGCCAGAATACTGGTTACGCCAAACATTGCAGAGGTCGCTATGGCCGCGTAAGCGATGGTACGATAATCATGCGTCGGGCCTGAGTAGGCCAAGAAGATGAGCGACAAGGTCACACCATTGACCACGGCATACGCCAGGAACAGTATGGTTGCCGTCGTTGGGTTGAGCGTTGCGATACGTGCGCTCAGGAACAGCACCAACCCAAACTCCACAATTATCGCAGCGATAAATATAAGCGGGTTACGAGCCATTATAGTGGGCAAATTCGTTGTGCTGATGGCGAAAGCAGTGCCCGCTGTTGCCATTAGCCCCAGAAACATCCACAGGTAAACCTGACGCATGACCGCCGTCAGGTCGAGCCGCACGCCCGACTGTACACCAATATCCGTGTTGTTATAGTAATTCATCGAATTTCACTCCGCCTTACACCCAGGGGAAAGACTGAAACATTTTTGATAAGCAATATTATAGCGTAAATCAATCGCCGTGTGAAGCACCGCAAAATGAGGGGTCTTTAAGTATCAAAGCTGCCTTGCCTCAGAACCATTCTCTAACTGTTAATGGGATGCGAAAGGCTGCACTGCCGTCGGCGCTGCTCAGTCGCTTGCCGCCCGCAAAATCGTACAAGCCAATCGCCAGATAATATCGCCCTGGCTTGAGTGTTGCAGGCAGAGTCAACGTTGCTGTTGCGCCAACATACAGTTCGTCGGGATCATCCCAGGTGAGCGTCAGTTGTGTTTCGGTTGTTGGTGTGCCGTCGAACTAGGCAATTGGTTGATCGATGCCTTCGGCTAACAAATGAATAAACATGGAGTAATTTGTTTTGAGTTGTCCCACTCTGCGCCAATAAGGCCGAATATGCAGCGTTTCGCCGGGCGCTAAGTAATCACTGCCCAAATCATAGGCCGCCAGCCCAATCTGCTCACCAAAGTTGATATTGACCTGCTTTTGCGGCGGCGCAATTCGATAAATATAGAAAACTGGTTCACCCGCATTTTGTGGGTAAGGCAGCGTTTTGACAAACGCAAAACCATTCACCAGCGCCATAACCGAAGGGCTGGTTTGATAACGTATGCGATCATCGCTGCTCATCAGGAAATAGGCGACACGATTCTGTGCTGCACCCTGTCTGTTCTCACTGGCGAAAATATGATCCCACTCAACCAATTTAAGTTTTTTGACCTCTGGTGACTGATTTCTGCCCCAGGGTTCTTTTAGATTGCTCTCCGGCCCGATCAGGATTGATCCGTCAATGGGTAGGTTGGCAACGATCCAGGGCTGTACCAGATCGTGAACATCCAGCACAAACAGGTTTGCCAGATAAACAGTCTGTGTACCTTGTGCAGTGATGAACAGAACACCGCTGGTGAACGATAGTACCAACACCTGTTTAAGAATTTGGAGCGAAGATAGCCTTATAGGGGTTGTTCGCCACAAGCGATACATCCCTATCCCCCATACGCTGATCAAAGCGAGTGCCAGTGCCCACTTATGCCACCAAATTGTCAACAAACCGAAAATTGCTAGCGCGATGGTCGCCCGACTCACACTGAGAAGCGCGCATCCGATACGATCAACTCGTTCGGCGGGGCGGTTGGCAGTGGCCTCAGGGCGACCCAGGTGACCTCGACGAAAAGGCCAAAATTCACGACGGAGATGAGGATCGCCACCAGAGCTACCAGCCATGTACTCTCCATAACTTGTAGAATGTTAAAAGTAAAGGTGAGTGCCGCTGCCACTGCCAGCGGCCACAGTCGCCGATCCTGCACAATCCCGATCAACAGCAAAACCACCGTCGGGTACAGGTATCGCTCGTGAATCTCGGTAGGGAGCATAAAAAAGGCGAAATACAGCGCCGCCCCCCACACAAACTCGTTGTGCTGTCCGGCACGCTGCCAGACCACCACACACAAGCCAAGCGCATACAAACCCATCGCTAATAAGCCGAACTGTTTGTAGGTGATCGAACCAATAAACGCTTGTGCATCCGAAAACTGATCGAACGGCCAGGGCAGCGGTTCTTCAAATTTGTGCGGTGTTAGTGCGTACCAGATATTGAAGGCATTCATTGTCACATTTGGGTATTCTCCCACCGCGCCCAGATACGGCTTAATCGTCGGCTGGGTGCCGCTTCCAACCGCGAAGGGCAGTAGCATAGCCCCCATGATGGCAAGCACGATGATGCCGCCCATGAATGTGCTGTGTAACCCAAAACGACGGTAAGTCAGTACGAGCAGCAGCGGCAGCAGCACAATACTCTGAAATTTGGTGAGCATTGCCACTGCAAAAAACGCCCAGGCTGAGCGCGGCTTATCCCGATTTAATGCGATAAGAACGAGGATCAGGAACAACGTCATGATCGAGTCACTCTGCCCCCACTGCGCCGAGTCCAGGATCAGGCCAGGACACACAGCGAGCGCCAACGGGATAGCCCAGCGCAGCCAGCGTTCACGGCGCAGCCACAGGTAAACGACGATGATCAATCCCAGATCGCCCAGGACCGGAAAAGTTTTCAATAAAAAGCTAGCGACAGGATCGGTCACTTTCTCGATGGGCATTTCGAGGCCGCGCAACGCCTGAATGTCGGCAACGACCCCCAACATCGAGAGAAACAGAGGCGGGTAATCGGTGTCTGTGACCCGATACAGATTGAACAGGCCGTTTTGATGAATCGCTGCCGCACGTACCGAATTCCAGGTAATGTCTGCCTGAAAGCCAGGCCGAACCATGAACGGCACGCGGATCAAGAGCGCCACCACAAGCATCAGCAGCAGTGGAGTCCAGGTACGCCAGCGAAGCATCGCCGGCCATCGTATCGGAATGACATTGCTAGGAGCGAAACTGCCTGCATTCATAAGCATACTCCGGCAAAGGCAACCCTGTCACTATAGCGACCTATTGTGAAGAACTTATGAAGATTTAGAGTAACAGTAAAGGAGACTTATGAAGGACTAATGTAGGTTGGCGAAAAGCGATAGACAAAACTATAAAAACAGTTTGAACAACAGGTGCTTACCAGCGTGAACCGGGAAATGTGTTCACCCCGGCGTTTTGGCCGATTCGTTTATACATCTGGAAGCCATTGAACGGTTCTCCGGTGATGCCATCCTGAATTGCCCAGGAACGCCCCCGCACCGACTCCCAGGCATTGCGGCTCCGAAATGGCGTCGAGTCGTCAAGCCGTGTATGCAGTATCCTGCCCGGCATGAAGTCCAAGTGCAGCCGTTCCATCGCCGCCCGTCCGCGCGTATAGGCAAAACCATACCGCTCAAACGAGATCGCGTTGTGGTAAGCCATTGGCTCGATGAAAAACAAATCGTGACCCATCCGTGCCACAAACTGCTCAAAGATCGGCACGCTCTGCCGAAAGACACGCAGGCCGGGGCAAATTTGACCGGGCGCAAGTCCATAGGCCAGCGCGCGTTGTTCCTCGGAGTGGTTACGCTGTGTGGTGCCCAGGCTGGTAAGCGTGCCATCTGGCAGCACGTCAATATCGAAGCGCGGCCCCGCTGGATCATTGACAACCAATAGCAACACGACCAGTTGATTATTCGATGTATCGGCCATGTTCAGGTACACAAGTGGATCGCGCGCCCCGGCCTGATGCCGAATCGTAATTTCCAACCCTCGTGACCCCGCCGGACAACGCATTTCGACTACAGGATGTCCATCAACACTCAACGTATCGCGCGTCACACCGAATCGTTCGTACACCCAATCCGGGATCAACGTTCGATAGATGGACATTTTGGCCGCGTCATCCAGTGCATTGATCGCTTCAATCGACGGCGGCCAGCGCGAGTCGCTCACTGCTCAGCCACGTTCGCGTTCTTTGAGGGCGCGCTGAATATCCCGGCTGGCATCTTTATCAGCCAATGCCGCGCGTTTATCATAAGTTTTGCGACCCTTTGCCAGCGCCACTTCGACTTTCACGCGCCCATCTTTGAAGTACATGCGCGTCGGGATGATCGAATAACCCCGCTCGTGTACCTTTGTGAGCAGCTTTTCGACTTCTTTTTTGTGCAGCAGCAGCTTGCGTGGGCGCAGTGGTTCGTGACCCCACACGCCTCCCTGTTCGTATTCAGCGATGTGAACCTGCATCAGCCACAATTCGCCGCCGCGCTCATGGACGAAGCCATCCCGCAAGCTGACGCCGCCCGCTCGTATCGACTTGACTTCCGATCCCATCAACACCAGACCCGCTTCGAACATCTCACCGAGTTCGTAGTCATGGTGTGCTTTGCGGTTGGTGGCAATCGGCTTATATTCAGCGGTCATTTTACAATTTACTCACTATTGGGACTGTTGTTCAGTCTTGTCTGAGCCAATTTTATCATACAAACGCCCCACTGTGAGTACCAGAAGCGTGTGCCGCAACTTTCGGCGGGAGGCCGCGTAATTGCTTGTACAAGAAATAGGCGCGTGGGCGATTGAGCGCCCGGACTGCTATACTTGAGCAGGGTGCGCCGTGCGGACAAGTTAGGACAGAAAGAGTATTGCTATGCGTATCATCGTCCATACCGGCAAGGGTGGTGTCGGCAAAACCAGTATTTCGGCGGCAACGGCGCTGCGTTGCGCCGAAATGGGACTTCGCACTATCGTCATCAGCACGGATACGGCACACAGTCTGGGCGACTCGCTGGACGTGGCGATTGGCCCGGAGCCGATCCAACTCCGAGATAATTTGTGGGCACAGGAAGTCGATGCCCGCTACTCAATGGATAAATATTGGGGTTCATTCCAGAAGTATATGGTGGCGCTGTTCACGCAGCGCGGCGTCAAGGACATCGTGGCCGAAGAAGTGACGATCTTGCCTGGCCTGGAGGAAGGCGCGCACCTGCTCTGGATCAACAAATATGTCCAAGACAAAACCTACGATGTATTGATCGTGGATGCTGCGCCAACTGCCGAAACACTGCGACTGCTGAGTTTGCCGGACGTGACGCGCTGGTGGTTCGAGCGCATTATGACGCTCACCAAAGGCGCGGCAAAGTTCTTGCGCCCATTCGCCAAGCCGCTGATGGGTACAGAACTGCCCGACGCGGAAGCCTTTGCAACGGTGGAAAGCCTGTTCAAAACGCTGGACAGTGTGCGCCAACTGTTGACCGATCCGCAGATGAGCAGCCTTCGATTGGTCGTCAACCCGGAAAAGATGGTCATCAAAGAGACGCAGCGCACGTATACCTATCTGAATCTGTACGGTTATGCGACAGACGCCGTGATCTGCAACCGCATTTTGCCCGACGAAGTGACCGATCCATACTTTGCCGCCTGGAAAGACTTGCAGAAGCAAAACATCGCGCTCATCAGCGAAGCCTTTGGGGAATTGCCTATGCTGCGCGCCCCAATGTTCAACCGCGATGTGAATGGTATGGACACGCTGCGGCGCTTGGGCGATGCGCTGTATGGCGACACCGACCCCTCAAAACTCATGTTTGAAGGGCATACTCACATGATCTCTCAGGACGCTGAGGGCAATTATCAACTCAGCGTGCCGCTGCCCTTCGCGGACAAACGCGATCTTGACCTGTATCGTTCCGCAGACGAACTGACCTTGCGTGTCGGGCCGTATCGACGCAATATCGTGCTGCCCTACGCGCTGTGGAATCTGGAAATCGGTGATGCAAAATTTGAAAACTCCGCGCTCAACATCCGGTTTGTCGCCAAGCCGCAGCCCGTCAAATCCTAAACTGAACGGATCGGTGAAAGCGTTTGGCGTCGAGATCGGGCCAATGCCTGCGGCGGATGAGCCTGTCTTTACCCCTCCATCCCCTCTCCA
>JBBSEU010000013.1:0-38557 GCA_038239365.1 Aggregatilineales bacterium | reverse complement strand
TCGTTGCGAGATTTCGATGAGCCTATACTTTTTCGGCCCTCTCTCCAAAACTGTCGGTGCGTGAACCGTTTACAGAGAGGGGAGTCGGAAGGTATCCGGTCTATTTTCTTAAAGGCCATCATGCCGGGAATATCTCTAGTTCCGCGCGTCGGCCACCAGCGACAGAAACTCGAAGCCCAGGTTCGCAGCCAGCAGCGACGTAATCTCGGCGTGATCGTAGAGTGGATTGACTTCGACAATATCAAAACCGATCAAGTCCATGCCGCGCAAACCACGTACCAGTTGCAGCAGTTGATAACTCGTCAGGCCGCCAACTTCGGGGGTACCTGTACCGGGCGCGTAAGCGGGATCGGCCACGTCAATATCCAGCGAAACGTAAGTTGGCCCGCTGATCCGTTCCCGAATGCGCGCAATCGTTTTGGCAACTCCTTCGTCCATGATGTCTTCAATTGGAATGATCTGTGCGCCCATATCAAGCGCATCCTGAATATCGGCGGACGTTTCTTCGGGACCGCGAATACCCACCTGGATATACTCAGCGGTGTTGATCAAGCCTTCTTCAATCGCGCGGCGAAAGGGCGTGGCGTGCGTGTAGCGTTGATTGCCAGAACCTTCCCAGGTATCCATGTGCGAATCAAAATGGACAACGGATACTTTGCCGTAGCGCCGCGCTACTTCACGCAAAATCGGAAACGTGATCGAGTGATCGCCGCCGAGTGAGAGCGGAAGCACACCCGCGTCGATAATCGGGCGCAGCGTGGACTGAATGGCCTCCAGATTGACCACCGCATCTGTCGGCACTACCGCTACATCGCCATAATCGACGACGTTCATATCCTGCAAGGGGGTCACATCAAATTTGGTGTGATAGCCCCAGATAACGGTTGAGACTTCCCGAATTTTGCGCGGGCCAAAGCGTGTCCCGGTACGATACGTAACCGACGCATCATAGGGAATGCCCAAAATAGCGACATCGACACCGGTCAGTTCGCGCGTTGGGCGGGCGCGCATAAAGGTGGTTACGCCCGAATACGGCGCGAGTCCGTGTCCGAGCGCGGCGTCGATGTTTGATAAGTTGGCGTCCATTCTGTTCTCTCCTGCTCACTGTGAACGAAATTCGGGGCATAGGTAGCCCAAATACACCAGGACTTGCACCTGATGACCATTTCAAAAAAGTTGGGTTACAAAAATGTCAGGGATCAGCCCAGCCGTCAAGCGTCAGATTGACGCCGTTGGCTTGAAGTACCGCGCGCACATCTTCCAGGTGGGGAACATTGCGGCCACCGCCCAGCCGTTGAACTTTGGCGGCACCCGTTGCATTGGCGATACGCGCCGAGTCTGCTAACAAGAGGCCGCGCAGTTGGGCAGCGATAAACCCGGCGTTGAACGAATCCCCGGCGGCGACGGAACTCACCGCGCGCACCGGATAGGCTGGAAAGTCTTGCGAACCATCGCGCGTTACGACGCGGCAGCCGTTGACGTTGCGCTTGATGACCAATGTGCGCGGGCGATCTGCCAATAGCTGCTCAGCGGCTTTTTCAAGGGAAGTAATACCGGGTGTGAGCAGCAGCAGTTCATCTTCGGTAGCCAGGATCACATCCGAACAAGCGACTGCAAATTCGCGCCGATTGAGGGGTGCAGTGACCAGCAGCGGACTCGGATCAAAGTAAATGGTCATTTTGCCCGCCGCCTCAAGCAGCGACTCCTGCGTGACTGACCAGACGTATTCCTCATTGAGCGTATACCCCTGGAAATACAAGGCATTTGCCTGCCTGATCGCGTTCTGAACGTTCGCATCATACTGATAAATATGATGCGAATTCACCGGGGCGCTGATATACGTCTGGCGCTGCGTCATCAGATCGGCCAGAACCAGTACGAGCGTGGTTGACACATCGGGAAACTGCTGAATGAGGGACGTATCAATCCCTTCACCGCGCATGATGTTCACCGCCAAATCGCCGAATAAATCCGCGCCCGCTGCCCCGATCATCGTGCAATCGAGACCCAGGCGCACCGCCGCGATCCCAAAGTTGCACGCCCCGCCCGGTTCGAGCAGTGGCCGATCCGTCATGATCACGCGATCCGGCTCAATCGGAAAGCTGACCGACGCGATCAGATCGATCACAATATCACCAATGGACAGGACGCGCGGGCGAGTCATCCAGCCAACTCCGGCAAGATAAGCGTACCAATACTTTCGCCCATCACCGCCGCTTCGAGCGCGCCTTCCTTCCAGAAGTCGATGACCAGGATCGTCTTTTTGTTTTCCATGCACATCGTAAAGGCAGTCATGTCCATCACCTCAAGCCGCTTATCGAGCGCCTCTTGATAGGTGAGCGAAGTATACCGCACGGCGTCGGGAAATTTGCGCGGATCGGCACTATAAACACCATCGACTTTGGTGGCCTTGATGATCAGATCGGCGTCGATCTCCATACCGCGCAATGCCGCTGCTGTGTCCGTCGTGAAGTACGGATTGCCCGTACCGCCCGCGATGATCACAACGCGCCCCTTTTCCAAATGGCGGATAGCGCGTAATCGGATATATGGCTCGGCCACTTTGTTCATTTCAATGGCGGTCTGGACGCGCGTCTCAATGCCCACTCGTTGCAGGGCATCGCGCATCGCCAGTGCATTCATCACGGTAGCGATCATGCCCATGTGATCGGCAGTGGTCTGATCCATGCCGCGTGAGACGCCTCCCGAACCGCGCCACAAATTGCCCGCGCCAATAACCAGCGCCACCTGGATACCCATGTCGTGCAGCGACTTGATGCGGGTGGCGACATAGGCCACCTCTGTTGGATCAATGCCGATGCCGCCCTGCCCCGAAAGCGCCTCACCGCTGATCTTGAGCAGAATCCGTTGGAAGCGTGGCTGTGCGTGTCCGTTATTGCCGTTATTGGGCATGTTCATCAATTCCTTTCAACGTCTGTGAGCGATTCAAAAAAAAGGATCAGGTTGACTGCCTGATCCTTTTCATCATCATCTTCGCGTTTGTTATTCCGCTGCGGGTGTCGAACTGAGTTGACCCAGTTCGTATCGGGCAAAGCGCCGTATGACCAGATTTTCTTTGATCTCTGCGATCATCTGGGTCAGTACGTCGCGCACTTTCAGCTTATCGTCGTGCAGCCAGGGCTGTTCCATCAGGACAATTTCTTCGTAGAACTTTTCCATGTGGCCATCGACGATCTTATCAACAACGGCTTCTTTCTTGCCCTCGTTGAGCGTCTTCTGGCGCTGCACATCCCGTTCGCGCTGAAGCACGTCGGCGGGCACTTCCTCGCGTGTCAGGTAGATCGGCGCGGAGTTGGCGATGTGCAAGGCCAATTCTTTGACGAACTTCTTGAACACGTCGTTGCGTGCCACGAAGTCGGTTTCGCTGTTCACTTCAACGATTACGGCCAAGCGCCCGTTGTGGTGGCTGTAGGTCTGAATGAGGCCTTCGCTGGCCGCGCGCCCGGACTTCTTTTCGGCAGTCGCCATCCCCTTTTTACGCAGGTAATCAATTGCCTTCTGTAGGTCGCCGCCGTTTTCCTCAAGTGCCTTGCGACAGTCGTTGAAACCTGCACTGGTCAGGTCGCGCAGTTCTTTGACGGCTTTTGCGGAAACTTCTGCCATACCGTGTGTTCCTTTTTGAAGTGAGCAGGGAGAAAAGCCCCTGCTCTGTAGGGTCATTGTGCTAGATTGAGTGGGGGAAATCCGTTAACGACGACGTGCAGCAGCGTCTTTGTCTTCGTCATCATCGAAGCTCAGTTCGCCGCTGCGGAGCTTAGCAAGCGTGCCTTCGCTCATGTAGGCTTCGTCCTCGGTGTCGAGGTCTTTTTCCAGCTTCTCAATGTCGATGAAGTCCTCGGACATTTCGCGGCGATCATCGGCGATGTCATCAATCGTCGCCTTACGCATCTGCATCCCTTCGAGTGCCGCATCAGCAATGCGCGCCGTGAGCAGCTTGATGGCACGGATTGCATCATCATTGGCCGGGATCACGTAATCGATCTGATCGGGATCGCAGTTGGTATCAACCAGCGCCAAAATCGGAATTTCAAGCGTGTTGGCTTCCTTGACGGCGGTATATTCGCGGCGCACGTCAACGATGAACAGCATATCGGGCAGGCGGCTCATGTTTCGCAGACCGCCGAGGCGCGTTTGCAGTTTGTCGATAATACGCGAACGGATCAACCGCTCTTTCTTGGTGAGCATCGTATCCAAGCCCTCATCGCGTTCCTGCTCAAACCGCTTGAGTGTTTCGATACGCTTCTTGATCGTTGCCCAGTTGGTGAGCGTGCCGCCCAGCCAACGCTCATTGACGTAGGGCATTGAGCAGCGATCTGCTTCCTGCTGGATCGTCTCCTGCGACTGGCGCTTGGTGCCAACGAACAGAATACTGCCGCCGCGCGAGACCATATCGCGCACCATGTCGAAGCCTTCTTCAAGGCTGGTCAGAGTTTGTTGCAGATCGAGAATGTGAATGCCGTTGCGCTCGGTGAAGATATAGGGCTTCATCTTGGGGTTCCACTTCTTGGCGCGGTGGCCGAAGTGAACGCCCGTTTCGAGCAGGGCTTTCATGGAAACAACTGTCATAATATCCGCTTCTCCTGTACGTGTTACTTCAGGCGCGTCCGTCAGCCCCGGCTTTCATCCTACCGGAGCAGGACACACGAGCCGAGTCGGGGCGCGCGTTGATAGCGGGTCGAACTGACCCAATTGGGCATTATATCATTTGGGAAGTGGCTGAACAAGGGCGGAAGTAATGATATAATGTTGTTATAGGGCAGGTAGCCCGGCAATGCAGCGCACGAAAGAGAAATATGATCTCTAACAACCATTTGGACTTCAATCAATATATTGCCACATTATTTAGTAGTGCCAAAGAAGAAGTGTTTCAAGATGGCATGGAATCAGACTTCTCTCGGAATCTAGTTGAATTTATCATATGCTTTGACAGTGCGGCAGTAGCGGCTCTGGCAGATTATATGATGGATAAAGAGGTCAACCTGGAAGTTGTTTCGGAGGCGCTGCGCTGGCTTGGTCAGATTAAGGATTTCAAGACGCAACATGATCGTCTATGGCTGTTAGAACACAGTCTCGATAGCGAGTCGGCTGTTGTCCGGGATGGCGCAATAGTTGGTTTATCGGCAATGGATGACCCCGAAGCCATTCCTTATTTGAAAAAGAGGCTGGATCAGGAGACGAATCGTTTGCTCCGCAAAGATATTCAGCAGTTATTGGAACAACTGAATGATACCCAACGGGAGCAGGCGCAAGTTTGACGCGGGTAGTGCGCTTTATCAGAAAAAGCCGATGGATCGAACATTTTGATGACGTTTGGCTGGACGCAGGCGATATTCCATCTGATCCTTTGGGAGATTTGACAACTCAAAATAACACGCTTTCTATCTACCTGATAGACAATCAATCCGATCTTGAACGCTTGGCGGCTGCGATTACGACTATGAAAGATTCCGTCAGCGTTGTAGATTATGCGATTTTCGAGCTTTCATTGCTACAGACGAATGATGTTAAATTGAAGTCAATACCGGGTCAGACGGCGGATGAACTTGTGAACTCATGGCACAATGATGTCATTAAGTCGAAAATGCAGACTCAAATAGACGAATTATTGAGTCGGGCAAATCGCCATTGGACTTGAGCTGTTTAGTGATTTTATGCCATCATCCCGCCGGAGCAGGACACACGAGCCGAGTCGGGGCGCGTTGATAGCGGGTCGAACTGACCCAACAAGGCATTATAGGGGGGTGAACAAGGGCGCATTTAACACGTGCATCCCATCCATCTTGAAAAGGCCGGGTAAAATGAATGGAGCGTGGAAAATCACCGGCAATGATCATCTGGTGTGGGAGAAACCGTTGTGGGTAGGAACAAGACGCTATATTCCGTTCAACTGTCGCTGACAGAAGAAATTCAACGAACTATACTTAAAAATCACTATTTATACGTTTCTGTTGAATATAACCCAGCCGGTAATGACCCGACCAGCAATCCGTACCTGTTGGCGCAGCAGTGGTGTCGCGTCGCATCCGACAAAGGCTCGGCCAGCGATTTAGAAAAGTTTGAAAAGGTTAAAGCGAAACTTCGTACCATACTCGAAGATAAACGTGCTGAGATTGGTGAAGGACCTTATGAGGATGGGCTGCGTTTGATCGCTTTTGCAACCGTAAACTCAGCCGTACCCGTGCTGTTTATAATTCCGCCAGATGCTGATGGATTTGATCTGGCAGCAGGCGATCTACATGCTGGATATGAGTTAACCGAAGAAGAATATTTAATTCCCAACCTGAAACCATCCAAGACTTTCGAGGTACGACGCCTGGACTGCTCAGCAATCGAGACCCTGCGCTAGCTTCAGAAAACGCTTAGCGGACGCGCCGAATTTCCGCATCCGCATTCTGTGCCCCGTGCATTACAATTTGTTGTGCTTCGCTGTATTGCTTATGATCAACCAATGTTTTTACGGTTGTAATCACATCCAATGCTTGTTTTTCTTCACCGTTCATCTGATGGGCATGATCAGTTGCAATATCTAACCAACTGGCAGCACTGCGGCCAGCATAGCTATTTCCAAGCATATCCACATGCGTTGGAGAAAAGACCTCGATATAGCCATTCAGGGCTGCATAAAAACCGGCTTTTGCATAGGCAGTGTGCGTTGTTTGGTATACATTTTGTGACACTGTTGCCTCCTGTTTTGAGATTGTTCAAGCCAACCTATTTCCGATTTTATGCTAATTTTTAGAAACAATCAAGCGCCCCGACGTTATTACCCTATAAATTAGGACATCTTGGGAAAAGATACGCTTGTGTGGCTCACAAGATCAACGCAGCTATATCATCGCTTGAGCGTATATTTATGTACCACGTCTTCAATCACCTCAACACCCAGACCGGGGCCTTCGGGCGCATATATCCAGCCGTCTGTGTGGCCTATCGGGTTGGTAACGAGTTCGTGCTGCATCGGGTTGGGCGTGGGTTTTAGCTCAAAGATTGTCGGACGCGCCGCACATAATGACAGGTGAATGCTGGCCGCCGTGTTGATCGCGCTGCTCCAGGTGTGGGCGTCCATGCTGACGTTGTAGCGGGCGGCAAGCTGTGTGATCTTGTGCATCCCGGTAATCCCTTCGGTGCGGCCCGGATCGATCAGGATAATGTCGCAGGCGTTGGCTTCCAACAGGCGGTGATAATCGTCCTGCGTCCAGAGTCGTTCGCCCGTCGCCAGCAGCAGATCGGGCACGGCCTGCCGCAGCATTTGATAGCCTTTGAGGTTTGTGGGTGGGAATGGATCTTCCAGCCAGCTTATCCGTGACTCGGAAAAAGCGCGCGCCATGCGAACGGCATGGGGCACATCCCAGCGAATTTTCGCGCCAATATCCACAATAAATCCGGCGTCAGGGCCAATTGCTTCCCGGACGGCGCGCACAAACGCAATGTCGCGCGCATCTTCTACACCCAGGTTAGCAAGCCCTTTTTTGCCAAAGCCGACTTTGACCAGTTGGTAGCCATTGCGGATGTGATCGGCCAATTCCTGCGCCATCGCGTCGATGGTATGTGATTTGGGATGCGAACTGGCACACACGGGCAACCGATCCTGCTGCTTGCCGCCCAACAACTGGTAAAGTGGCAGGCCAAGCAGTTTGCCTTTCAAATCCCAGAGCGCCATATCGACAGCACTGATCGCAAAGGCCGCGATGCCGCCCGCATCGCCATACCACCAGACTTTGCCGCGCATCGCTTCCCAGAGCGTTTCGATGTTCAGCGGGTCCTGACCGATAATCAGACTGACCAGACCGTTTTCAATGAGGGTGGCCGTCGCCAGTGTCGATTCTAAAAATTGGCTGATACACTCTCCCCAACCGACTGTGCCGTCGCTGGCCTCGATGCGTACCAGCACGACATAGCGCAGTGCATTATCATCATTCGGTTCTTCATAACCCAGCGGAAAAACATCAACTTTTTTGACGATCATTTTTACCCTCTTTAGCCGAAAAGGATCATAAATTGGAACTTATACGCTTAATCGATCTGCAAGCCATGCCCTGGCAGCCCCACCCAACCGTTGCTGGCATTTTGACCAAAATTATCGAGAGCCGCGCCACGAACGCGCTGGGCGATGCGTTGCTTGGTCAGGTGCTGCCCGGCGGCGCGATTCCCTGGCACATTCACGAAAACGCCAGTGAAACGGCCTATTTCGTACAGGGTTTGGGCAAACTACTGTACGCGCCCAACGAAACAGAACGTGATGCGCCACTCGAAGTGATGATTATGCCCGGTTGTGCCCTGACAGTACAGGCCGGCGTCTGGCATTCTGTCCTGAACACGAGTGCCGAGCCGATGATCATCTTTGCCTTTCACACACCACCAACGTTTTAGCCCTCACCCCAACCCCTCGCCCTCGGGAGAGGGGCTTTATACCCGCTTTCCGTCATTGACAATAATATATAGTACCTCATACTATATATTCCAATCAGATTTTTAATCGGAGCAGTTTTTCCATGAAGATCACCCGTATTGATGTGATTCCGCTGAACCGCAAACTGGAGACGGCCTTTGAAGGCGGTACGTACCGCATCCTGAACCGCTATACCCTCGTGACGCGCATCTACACGGACGATGGCCTGATCGGTGAGGCGTTCGGCGGGGATGAGGATAACACACAAGCCGACGTTGTCCGTCTGGCACGCGATTATTATACGCCTTTGCTGATCGGTGAAGACCCGCGCGATGTGGAACGCCTCTGGCAAAAAATGTTCGATACCCAGGTCGATCTGGGCAATCGCGGCCTGCACATCCTTGATCTGCGAAATCGGGGCAGTCACACCCAGGCGATGGCCGCCGTTGATAACGCGATCTGGGATTTGTTGGGCAAACTGTACAGCGTGCCGCTCTATAAACTGCTCGGCGGCTACCGGGATAAAGTGCCCGTCATGGCGATTGGTGGTTACTACAAAGCGGGCAAAGGTCAGGATCAGCTTAACGAGGAGATGCTCCACTACCGCGAACTGGGCATTTACGCGGTCAAGTTCAAGGTGGGGCGGGTCAGCGTCAGGGAAGATATTGAGCGCGTCAGCCGTGTGCGCGATGTGGTGGGAAACGACTTCGGGATCGCCTGTGATGCAAACCAGGGCTGGACACCCAAACAGGCGATTGAATTCTGCCGTGCCGCCGAAGGCTTGAACCTGCTCTGGATCGAAGAGCCGGTACAGTGGTGGGATCAAACCGAAGGATTGAAGATGGTACGCGACGCGACTTCGATCCCGGTCAATGCCGGGCAGGGCGAAATCACAGCGTTTGGCTGTCGTGATCTGGTGATCAATAAGTGTGTTGATATATTGAACGCCGATGTGACCGTTCTGGGCGGCGTCACGGAATGGCGGCGCATTGCAGCGATGGCAAGGCTGTTTCATGTGCAGATGGCACACCACGAAGAACCGCAAATTGCGCTGCATTTGCTGGCCTCGATCCCGCACTCACTGTATGTCGAGATTTTCCCAAGCTACGAACGTGACCCTATGTGGGTTGATCTGCCCGTGCAGCAGCCGCGCATTCACGATGGCTATATGGAACTGCCCACCGGGAACGGGTTGGGGATCGCGCTCAATGAGGACACGATCAACAAATATCAGGTGGCCTGAGCCAGTCACGCCGGGGACTCAAGTCCCCGGCTAAGGTAACAAAGTCTACTGAAGTAGACTGAGATCGGCTTGCATCCCAGGTGCAAAGTGTCAGTATTCAGTGACGAGCGGCTGAAGGTACGGTATCAGTTGCGTTTCGATGCGCCCCTGTGGTTGGAAGCCCAACATGCGCTGCACAGGCTGGCCGTTTTGGAACACCATCAGTGTCGGAAAACCATACACATCGTACCATTCCGTGATCTGCGGAAAAGTGTCCACATCGACTTTACCAACGCTCAACCGACCCTGATATTTGGCGGCAATCGCATCGACATAGGGCGCGAGCATCTTGCAGGGCGGGCACCATTCTGCCCAAAAATCGACGAGGACGGGCAGTGCCGAACGCAAGACTTGCTCATCGAAATTTTGCGCGGTGATCTCGAACGTGACCTTGCTCATCGGTCAGACTCCTTTTTACACATTCCACCATTCGGTAGAACAGTGTTAGGATAAATGTTCAAGTCAACTTGAAGTCAAGGGGCAAAATGCGATGGCCGAATTCACGATTAGCCAGGTAGCGCGCCAAGCCGATCTGCGACCATCGGCGCTGCGTTATTATGAAGAAATCGGCTTGCTTTCGATGCCGAAACGAGTCAATGGGCGGCGGCGCTACGATGCCAGTGTTTTACAACGATTGGCCGTCATTCAGACGGCGCAGCGGGCGGGCTTCACCCTTGATGAAATTCGCATCCTGCTCAACGAGATTTTGCCGAGCAGCGCGCCACAATCGCAGTGGCACACGCTGGTTCAGCGCAAACTGGCGGAACTCAACACGACGCTGTTGCATATCGAGAAAATGAAGAGCCTGCTGGAAGATGTCATGCGCTGCGAAGATGATGCACTGGCCGACTGCATCTTCGTCACCGGGCAAAAGCATTTGGCTTAAGCCTCACCCGCGCAACCTTTCACCTGACCGCCGCGTACAATCTTTTGGCAGGGCGCATCTTTTCTAACGGTTGTCATGCTTTTTATCGCACGCTTGATCCCTAAGCTGTGTATAATAGGGAGAGAGTGCGTTTATTGGAAAGTCAACAGGTTGTCATAGACCTCACGCCTAAAGGCGGGGGCTTGCTCGGAGCAGGAAGCCAACCTGCAAAGAGCAACGTAAGCGAAGACTAGAGTCGCTGCTTGAAACAGAGCAGAACTAGCGATCTGGGCATGGCAGCCCAAAACATAGCGTGGACGCTTCCCTAATCTACGCGCATTCTGTGATCGCCAGTCTCGAAGGGATCATTAGCCGCCGAAAGGTGAGAGTAAAGGTAACTTTTCAATGCAGTACGTTTCGGTCATCAGTTCAACAGGTAAGCCACTGATGCCTTGCCATCCAGCGCGGGCAAGAGAGCTATTGCGGAAAGGGCAGGCCATCAAAGGCTTCGATAGAGGACTGTTCTATATCAAGCTGCTGGATCGAGAGGACGGCGAAATTCAGCCGATTGGTGTGGGGATCGATCCGGGCAGTAAGAAGGAAGCGATCACCGTCAAAAGTGGTAAACGAACGTTTTTGAATATTCAGGCCGATGCCGTGACCTGGGTAAGTGACGCCGAGAAAACAAGCACAACCATGCGCCGCAGTCGTCGGCAACGTAAAACACCCTATCGCGCGTGTCGCACGAATCGGCAGCAAGGCCAGCCACGCTTACCCCCGTCGACACGTGCGCGCTGGCAGTGGAAGTTGAGGTTATGTACCTGGCTGGCACGTTATTATCCCATCCATACCTTTGTTGTAGAAAACATCAAAGCACAAACACGCAAAGGTAAAGGTGGGAAATTCAACGCCAGCTTTAGTCCGTTAGAAGTCGGCAAAGACTGGTTTTACGCGCAGTTAAGTCACCTTGCTTATGTGGATCGAGTCCAGGGTTTTGATACCTACCAGGAGCGGGAGCGACTTGGACTGAAAAAGACCCGCAATAAAATGTCCGATTCATTCAATGCCCACTGCGTTGATAGTTGGGTGCTGGCGAATATGCTCACCGGTGGGCATACCGAGCCGGACAACACGACGATCCTGTATATCGTGCCACTGCGTTTTCATCGTCGCCAACTGCATGTACTTCAGCCTGCCAAAGGGGGCATCCGGAAGTCCTATGGGGGTACACAAAGCCTCGGCTTCAAGCGCGGCGCGTGGGTGACACACCCCAAGTATGGCCTGTGTTACGTGGGTGACAACTCCAAAGGGCGGCTCAGCTTACACTCGATGCAGACTGGCGAACGCCTCACCACATCAGCCAAACCCGACGACCTGAAATTGTTATGCACCGCCAATTGGCGCATAAGAAAGGAGAACGCGCATTCATCCCCACCCCTAATGGCGGGGATTTCCTGCGCGAAATAGGATGAGACAAGCACGACGCGGCACGTATGTTTGGATGGGTGTGATCGGCGCAGTGATCGGGCTGGCCGCGCTGGCAACCCTGACCGAAGCGCCAGTATTGAGCGTGTTGATGGTAGGCGCGTATGTGGCGATGCTGGCCGCGATCTTCGCCAATGATCGACTCCGGCAGTTGCAAAACATGATCCCGACACTGGCCGCCACCACGAAAACGACCAGCGCCGCGCGCAATGCCGTCGCCCGCGCCCGCCGCCTGTCGAATTACACGACGGATGAAAGCGTGACGGACATCGGGATCATCATCAACGAGAAGGATCGCAATGGCCGCTGGACACGACGGATCGCGCAGTCGGTCTCGATGGACGATCAGGCGATTCAACCGTATGTCAAGGTCAACGTGCCGCCCGATCAAAGCAACCGCGTGGCGCTCATCAAATTTGAAGTGGTCGATAAAGCGGGCAAGACGCAGTTTAGCCGCGAAGTCGAACAGTATGTGCGCGATGGCGAAAACCTGATTCCATCCGATCAGCAGTTGCCGTTTCGGGGCAACGATAAGTTAGGCCGTGCCGGGACATGGGATTTGCAAGTCTCGATCAATGGCGCGTTGGCGGCCTGTCACAGCTTCGGTGTCAGCCCCTCGACGGCGGCCATGCGCCCGATTTTGGAAGATGACGGTGAGGCGGCAATTGCTCACCTGAGTACGCCGGACGATAAGGAAGATGATATGCCCTTGAGCCTCGAAGATTTGCTGCGCGAACAACGTCAGGGATCGAGTCGCGGCTCATAAAGGGGGACGGCTCATGCGCGTTAGCGAGTCGACTCGGCGTTTCCTGATCAACTGGGCGGTGATGTTTGCCCTCATCGCTACTATACTGATGTTGAGTGGGGTTAGCCTTTTCTCCTGGTTCGGGGAGAAGACAGTACTGGCCTTGTTCGCAGCGTGGTGGTATGCCAGCCAAAATCCAGGGAAAGTGTTGTTCCGTGCCGATCAACGCATCGAACAAATACTTGCAAACCTCAATGTGTCGGTAGAGACGCCGCATACAAAACCAGCACCAGCGTCCGCTACACATGATATTGCTGAACATCCAAGCGCGATTGCCGAACGCGCCTTGCGCCGTGCCGGACTCAACCCTGACGATTTACCTGTTCAACTCTCGGATATTGGCCTGCTGGTCTATCGCGGCGGGAAACGCGCCGACTCCATTGCGCGTGATGAGGCTATCGCAACCGACGCAACGCACGTCCGGCCATTCATCCGCGTGAATTTTCCGCTCAAGCAAAACGGCGGCGACACGATCCGCTTTCAATTGATCGACGATAAGGGCAAAATCCGCTACAACGATGAAAACTGGTATGACCTGACGCCCGGCGATAATTATCTGGTGACCAAAACGTGGCTACCGATCAGCACCCTTAACGGCGAAGCACCGGACGGCGGTTGGAAGCTGCGGGTTGTTGTCGGTGAGACGCCCTTCGCGGTGCATTTATTCCGCTGGCAGCAGTCACGACGGCATGAAGTACGCAGTCGTTTGACGAGTGACGGCGAAATTGATGAGCGATGGCAAGCGCCTACGGATAAAGGCAATCCGCTGTCATTGGATGAACTGCTCAGCGATCAGCCGCCCGCCGCCCGAACCACAGCGCGGCGGCAATAAGTGATTGGAGAGGTGATATGCCTGCATGGTGGGGAACACGGAACAACGTATCGCCGCGTTTGCGGCTCGAAGTGGAAGCGATGCGCGCCGCGTTTGGCGATACCTTCCGGCTCAACGTGCCCAAATGGGATCCGCTGTATTGGGAAGGCATTGTTGAGATCAACTTGAAGGGCATCCCGCAGCGCGAACACGTCCTCAAAATCATGTATCCGAACGAATACCCGCATCGTCCGCCGGAAGCGTATGTACCGAACCCGCGCATCTACAGCGAAAAGCATCAGTTCGAGGACGGCCAGCTTTGCCTGTTCAACCCGAAAGATGGCACGAACTACGGTTGGAATCCAGCGCGCTCCACGTCTGTGACAGTGGCCGGGTGGGCGATTCAATGGTTGTATGCCTATTACACGTGGCGCGTCACGGGCGAATGGCCGGGCACAGAAGAACGTGTCAACAAACCGCCTAAACCGCCATCGAAATGGTAGCCCTATGAACATGCTGCACACGATAGCCGTAGAACGAGCCGGATTGCCGCGCGTCACGATTGCCCAGCGCGTCATTGATAAGATGGTGCATGGCGCATTGATCTATCAGACCGAGACGGGCGAATCGCTGATCGGTTTGCCAGTCCAGACGGCGGGACGGATCGAGCCTGACCTGTTCGTGCTGGATACGATTGCGCCTGATAATTCGGCGGTGCGGCGCGGTGCCTACTTCGAGCAGGGCGACGATCTGCAAGGCGATATTTTCAACTGGCTCTACGATAACTGGAACGCCGTGCGCGGCAAAGTGAGTGAGCCGCGCTGGAATGTGCCGCTCTCACACCTGGGCGATTGGCACAAGCACCCCGGTACGCTTACTGAGCCGTCGTGGGGAGATACCGATACGGCACTCGACCATGTCCTGGACAAAGAGGCGGGCAAACCCTATCTGCTGGCGATCCTGGCGACGGTCTGGGATCGGCAGCAGGCGCATATCAGCGATGAATTCGAGTCGCTGATCCTGGGCGAGTCGCCGATCAAAGTGGATATTGATGAGTCAACCACGATCCGGTTGGATTGCTGGTACATGGGTCGGCGCACACGGCGCTTTGTGCATCTGACGCCAACTGTTCAACCTGACGCGGCACTGCCCAATTTGCCGCCTGTGTCGTGGCATTTGAGTACACCCGCCCGGGTCAATCAGGAAGTCGAGACGCTTTCCAACGCGGGCTATGCCGTATCGCTGGAAGAATTCGATGCTGATGGGCAGCCGCCGCGCGAACTGTGTCTGACGCTGGCACGGCGCGGCGGTGAACGCATCCTGATCGTGATCACGCAAGCCGATTACCCGCGCACGATGCCGACCATTCGCACAGTGCCGATGAAGTTGATGAGCAGCATCCCCGAAGGTGCAGATTTGTTCAAGGCGTTGTGGGATGCGTCGCTGCCCTTGCCGCCTGCTGCCTACCCCACCTGGGATTGGAACGCCGACCGGACGATTTACGAATTGGCGCAAGCTGTTGAAGAAAAGGTCACGAATCCATGACGGATAGACAAGATTTTGATCGAGTCGGGCGCTACTTTGGCAACGACGCACTGACCCGGTTGGGCGGCCAAAAAGTCGCGGTGATCGGTTTGGGGTCGGGTGGTGGATTCGCGGCGCTCACGTTGGCGATGAGCGGCGTTGGCGGCTTCGTGCTGATCGATGATGACATCATTGAACGTACCAACGCCGTCCGGCACGTCGCCGATTTGCGCGATGTTGGCCGCCCCAAAGTTGATGCCGTAGCCGATCTGATCCGTCAGCGCAACCCGAACGCGCATATTGAAACGATTGTCGGGCGTTTGGAAGATCACATTGATAAGCTGGATGGCGTCGATCTGGTCGTGGTGGGCGTCGATAATGAGCGCCCCAAATATGCGATCAACGAGGCGTGCCGGGCGCGCAACCTGACCGCTGTGTACGCGGGCGTCTATGAGCGCGGCGAAGGTGGCGACGTGGCCGTGATTTATCCCGATCATGGGCCGTGCTATGCGTGTTGGGCGCTCAGCCTGCGTGAAGATGTGGTCGATCAGGGCGTCGGCGACACTAACCTGGATTATGGTATGATCGGGGAAGATGGCACGCTGGCCGCCGAACCGGGTTTGTGGTTGCATGTCGTGCGGATCGCGTCGGCGCAGGCGGATATGGCGCTAAACGAACTGCTGATCGGGACGCCCGTTCACCGCGAAATGCCCGCCAATACCGTGATCCTGGCGAACGTGGCGATGGAGATCATCGACGGCGTAACCGTCCCGCCGTACAGCGCGCAGTGGGTAAATATCCCGCGCGATCCAAAATGTTTAGTATGCGGCGACAGTGAATCCGCCGATGTGTTATCGTTGGAAGACTTAACCGGAAACTTGATGGCAAAAAGCGCAGGAGATCAGGACTAAATGACTGATAACAACGGGAACAATCCACCCATTCACGAGATTCCGCCCGAAGAAACGCCGAATGATGCCCCGCACGACAACATGAACGAACGGGTGGATCGGCTGCGAGGCGAACCCGCGCCCGATATTTCGCCGGAAGAATTCGCGCGTTTGCAGCGATCTGGCTCGGTTCACCTGGACGCTCAGGGGCGTGTACGCGCCAATCGCCGCGAAGAATCCGATCCGGGGGTTTCGCTCCGTAAGCGTCGTGCCTGGTATGCCTGACCAGCTATGAGTACGCTCACGCTGGACTCGGTACGCGCGGCGTTAGCCCTGTCGGACTTCGATGCACAAACGGCACAGCTTCGCATGGCACCCACCACGCGCCCGATGCTTCGCGCCGACGATCAGGCGAACGGCCCAAAGCTGGCCGCCGTGCTGATTCTGCTCTATCCTGTCGAGTCGGAACTGAAGTTTGCCCTGATGCGCCGCACCGAATATCCCGGCGCGCACAGCGGCCAGATCAGCTTGCCGGGCGGTTCAGCCGAACCGGGCGAAACCTGGGTACAAACGGCGCTGCGCGAAACGTGTGAGGAGTTCGGCGTGTGCGACGCGGTGGACGTATTGGGCGCGTTGACGCCATTGTATGTGCCGCCCAGCGATTTTGAGATTCACCCGGTGGTTGGCGCGCTGCCAGAACGCCCCGTATGGCAGCCCGATCCGCGCGAAGTGGCCGAAATTCTGGAAGTGCCGCTAAGCCATTTGCTGGACGATCAGTACAAGCAGTTTGGCGATTGGACGCTGGGCAGTGGTCGAGCGGCGCGCGTGCCCTATTATCACCTGTGCGGTCAGACGGTATGGGGTGCAACCGCGATCATCCTCAGCGAATTTGAGCATCGTTTGCGGGCGGCAGTCTAAGCGATGCCCGGCAAATATTATGAGGATTTAGAAGTCGGCGCACACTACCAGCACAGCACTGGCCGCACCATCACCGAAACGGATAATGTCCTGTTCAGCACGCTTACCATGAACCCGCAGCCGCTTCACCTCAACGAAGATTACGCCAGTAAGACGCAGTTCGGGCAGCGCATCGTCAACGGCATTTTCACGATGGGGTTGGTCGTCGGCCTGAGTGTTGCCGATTTGAGCGACGGCACGATCATCGCTAATGTGTCGTATGAGCGCGTCGCCCACCCGAAACCCGTCTTTCATGGCGATACGATTTATGCCGAAACGGAAGTCCTCGAAAAGCGCGACTCACGCTCCAATCCGGATCGGGGGATCGTGCGGCTCAGGCAGATCGGGCGCAATCAACGTGGCGACATTGTGATCGAACTGGAACGTACCGCGATCTTCCTCAAGCGCCCACAGGATGAATAAGATTTGCCTCACCCCCCAACCCCCTCTCCATAAATGGCGAGGGGGAGTCAGATGCCGCTCGATCTCCCCTCTCCGCTTGCGGAGAGGGGGAAGGGGGTGAGGCAAATGAGTCGATTACGGCGCGCGCTGCTGTTCATGCCCGGTGACAGCATCCGCAAGATTGAGAAGGGCGCGACGCTTGGTGTCGATAGCCTGATCATGGATTTGGAAGATGGCGTTGCGCTAAGCCAGAAAGCCACCGCCCGCCAAACCGTCGTTGACGCCCTTCGTTCGCTCGATTTTGGCCGGAGCGAACGCCTGATCCGCATAAACGCGCTCAGCACGCCATTTTTTCAGGATGATCTGACGCGCACGCTTGGCGCACGCCCCGATGGCTATGTGATCCCCAAAGTCGAGAACGCTCAACAAGTGCTGTACGTTAGTCATTGGCTCGATGTGGCCGAAAGCGATTATGGCTTTCCGCCCGGCGCGATCCGCCTGATCGTGATCATCGAGTCCGCACTTGGGGTAATCAATCTGCGTGAGATCGCCAGTGCCGATCCGCGCGTGGTGGCGTTGGCCTTTGGCGCGGAAGATTTCGCCAGCAGCATCGGCGCAACCCGCACGGCCATTGGAACAGAAGTGTTATACGCCCGATCCGCCGTCGTGACCTATGCGGCGGCCTTCGGTTTGCAGGCCATTGACACGCCGTTCGTGACGCTACAAGACGATGACGGCCTGGCGCGCGATGCAGAAACCGCCGCCCAAATGGGGTATACTGGCAAACTTGCCATTCACCCGCGCCAGATTGTGCCGATTGAACGCGCTTTCAACCCAGGCGACGCCGCGATAGCCTATGCTCGGCGTGTGCTTGCGGCCAACCTTGAGCAGCAATCGAACGGGACAGGCGTCTTCGAGTTGGATGGCAGGATGATCGATAACCCAATGGTGCGTACCGCCGAAACGGTCTTGATGCGGGCGCGCGCCGCTGGCCTGATACGTGAGGATTCCTGATGCACCTTTACGTCATTCGTCATGGACAAAGTTTTGTCAACCTGCCCGATTGGGATGGAATGGACAGCGATGCGCCGCTGACGCCGCTTGGCGAACGGCAGGCCGAGGCGTTGGGCAATTGGCTGCCCACCTATTTGCCCGCAGTGGACGCCATCTATTGCAGCACCATGCGCCGCCCGCGCGGAACGGTTGCACCCATCGCCGCCGCCTATAACAAAGAAGTCGAATACGACTATCGGTTGCGCGAAATTGGCAACAACAAGATCGATCACTCCCCCTATCCTGAAGGTGGCACGCCCTCTCAAAAAGATTGGGTTGCTGTCTGGCCGATTGAAAAACCGTTCGCGTCTGTCGTCAGCACCGAAGGCGGCGAAAGCCCGATGCACTTTCGGATTCGGGTCGCGTCGTTCGTTGAAAGCCTGCTCGAAAAGCACATGGATCAAAACGTGATCGCGGTTTGTCACGGCGGGGTGATGGATGCGATTTTCGATTATTGCTTCGGGGTCGGCCCCTGGCGGCGCTGTGCGGTCTATACTTTCAATACGGGGATCACACACTTTCAATACCTCAAGCACCAGAACCGCGATATGTGGTACTTGCACGGCCACAACATGATCGAACACCTGCGCGTCATTGAAAACGCGATGACGTTCTAGAGGTGGTCACGCACTTAACACACTTGGAGTTGGAATGAGGCGAGAAAACATTTTCGAGTATAATGATAGGATATGGATACTTATGTAATATTGCTGCGCGGCATCAATGTCGGCGGCAAAAATAAAGTACCGATGGCGGGTTTGAGAAAATGCCTGGAAGAACTAGGGTTTTCCGATGTTTCAACCTATATTGCCAGCGGTAACGTGATTTTAAAATCCGACAAACGCCCTGATGAGATAAAGGCTCAGATTGAAAAGGCTCTGCCTGACAACTTCAAACTTGATAGCGAACTGATCAACGTTTTGGTGTTGTCTCGCAAGCAGTTTCAAGCCGTCATTGATAACAAGCCTGAAGGCTTCGGTGAGCAGCCAGAGAAATATCACAGCGATGCAATCTTTCTGATGGGGATTGATTCGGCCCAGGCTATGGCGGTATTTGCTCCACGACAGGGCATCGACCAAGTCTGGGCAGGTGATGGTGTAATCTACTCACAACGTCTCAGCTCTCTACGTACCAAAAGCCGACTTAGTAAAATCGTCGGGACACCAGCCTACAAGTTCATGACCATTCGCAATTGGAACACCACAACAAAATTGCTGGCAATACTGAGAAAATAGGCGAACAGCTATTAGGCCAGTTCCACCAGCGTTTGACCGCGCTCCACGATTTGCCCCTGCGCGCACAATAGTTTGCGAACCACTGCATCGCGCGGGGCACTGATCTTGATCTCCATTTTCATCGCTTCGAGCAGCAGCAGTGTTTGGCCGCGTGTCACGGTGTCGCCTTCCGCGATCAGGACGCGCGTTACCTGACCGGGCATGGCCGCTGCCAAAGCATTTTCCCCCTGTCCAATATTCCGCTTTGTGATCGCCTTCGCGCCTTTACCTACCGTATAGGTAACGCCGCCGCCCATCCTGAAACCATCCGCCCGCGCCCAGGGATCGCCCACATTCTGAATGGCATTGGACTCCCCCTCTCTGTAAACGGAGAGGGGGTTGGGGGGTAAGGTTGATCTCCACTCTCCAAAATATTCCTCAATAAACCCCGTCGTCGCCTCACCCCGCACGAACACCGGATGATCGATCACCGCCGCCAAAAACTCCAGATTCGTTGTCAATCCACTAATCACATAATCCGCCAGTGCCCGCCGCATCCGTGCTATCGCATCGACTCGATCCGTCCCATAGACGGACAATTTGGCGATCATCGGATCGTAGTGGATCGAAACTTCATCGCCGCTTGCCAAGCCGGAATCGACGCGCACACCGGGGCCGCTCGGTTCGCTGATTCGTTCCGCCGTGCCAATCGCGGGCAAAAAGCCGTTGGCCGGGTCTTCGGCATAAACCCGACATTCAATAGCATGGCCGCGCTGCGATACGTCCGCCTGTTGAAATGGGAGTGGTTCGCCCGCTGCGACTCGGATTTGCAGCTTGACCAGATCAAGACCCGTTACCCATTCCGTGATCGGGTGTTCGACTTGCAGGCGGGTGTTCATCTCCAAAAAGTAGAAGTTGAAATCTTTGTCAACGATGAACTCTACCGTCCCGGCATTCACATAACCAACGGCGCGCGCCGCCTCAGTTGCTGCATCCCCCATCCGACTCCGTAAGTCCGTGTCCAGAAATGGTGATGGCGTCTCCTCAATGATCTTTTGGTGGCGGCGCTGAATCGAACATTCACGCTCGAAAAGGTGAACGATATTCCCACGCTGATCGCCAAACACCTGAAACTCGATATGCCGCGCCGACTCGATATACTTTTCGAGGAAGACCCGGCCATCACCAAAGGCGTTTTGGGCTTCACGCCCGGCGGCGGCTAACGCCTCTGAGAGTTCGGAGGTCGCGCGCACGATCCGCATTCCTTTACCACCGCCGCCCGCCGCCGCTTTCACCAACACTGGATAGCCGATTTGTTCCGCCGCTTGACCATAATCGCCGCCGCCCTGATAGCCGGGCACTGTCGGGACGCCTGCCGCCTGCATCAATCGCAACGCTTCGGTTTTCAATCCCATCGCGCGAATGGCTTCTACAGACGGGCCAACGAATGTCAATCCGGCGGCCTGAACATCTGCGGCAAAATCGGCATTCTCCGATAGGAAACCATAGCCGGGATGAATCGCCTGACAACCAGTTTGAAGCGCCGCCTCGATGATTCGCGTGCTGTTCAGGTACGACTCCCTCGCAGGCGCAGCGCCGATCAGCACCGCTTCGTTTGCCTGTCGAACATGCAGCGCATGGGTATCCGCTTCAGAGTAAACGGCCACCGACGGAATCTCCATTTCGCGGCAGGCGCGCATGATCCGAACGGCGATCTCACCCCGGTTGGCGATTAGAATCTTTGAAAACACGCTCACATCCTGAATACGCCAAACTGAGTCGGTTCGATGGGTGCGTTCAAGCAGGCCGAAAGCGCCAAGCCCAACACGCGCCGCGTCTCCGGCGGATCGAGAATGCCATCATCCCACAGGCGTGCAGTTGAATAATAGGGGCTGCCTTCTGTCTCGTATTTATCAAGGATCGGCTGTTTGAACGCTGCCTGATCCTCATCGCTCATAGCAGGTTGACCCGCGCGGGCAAGCTGTTCCTGCTTAACGGTCAGCAGCACATTGGCCGCCTGCTCGCCGCCCATGACGCTGATCCGGCTGTTCGGCCACATCCACAAAAAGCGCGGATTGTAGGCGCGGCCACACATCCCGTAGTTGCCCGCCCCGAACGATCCGCCGATGATCACGGTCAGTTTCGGCACATTGGCGTTAGCGACGGCATTCACCAGTTTCGCGCCGTCTTTGGCAATGCCACCCGCTTCATATTCGCGCCCAACCATGAAACCCGTCACGTTTTGCAGAAAAAGCAGCGGGATTCCGCGCGCCGCACACAGTTCGATGAAGTGCGCGCCCTTGAGTGCCGACTCGCTGAACAGGACGCCGTTGTTCGCCAGAATGCCAATCGGATAGCCTTCGATGCGCGCGAAACCGCAAACCAGTGTCGTGCCGTACAAGGCCTTGAACTCTCGAAAGCGACTGCCATCTACCAAGCGCGCGATCACTTCCCGAACATCATACGTTTCGCGGAACGAGGCCGGGATAATCCCGTACAGTTCTTCAGGATCGTAAAGCGGCGGTTTGGGCGGCAAAACATCCAGCGAGACCGTTTTGCGGGTGTTGAGCGTTTCGACAATATCCCGGCATAAACTCAGCGCGTGATCATCGTCCAGCGCCAAGTGATCAGCCACGCCGGATCGCCGCGTATGAACCTCCGCGCCGCCCAACTCTTCGGCGCTCACCGTTTCGCCCGTCGCGGCCTTGACCAGCGGTGGCCCCGCTAAAAAGATCGTGCCTGTACCCTGTACGATGATCGTTTCGTCACTCATGGCCGGGACATAGGCACCGCCCGCCGTACACGATCCCATCACCACCGCGACCTGTGGGATGCCGAGCGCGCTCATGCGTGCCTGATTGTAGAAAATGCGGCCAAAATCATCGGCGTCGGGGAAAACTTCATCCTGCATGGGTAGAAACGCGCCGCCTGAATCGACCAGATAAATACACGGCAAATGATTTTTCTGGGCAATGGCTTGCGCGCGCAGATGCTTTTTCACAGTGAGTGGGTAGTACGTGCCGCCCTTGACTGTCGCATCATTGGCGACGATCAGGCATTCATGCCCGGCTACACGCCCGATCCCGGTCACGATCCCGGCGCAAGGCGCATCCCCTTCGTAGACTTCCCAAGCGGCCAGCGGAGACAATTCCAAGAACGGCGAACCCGGATCGAGCAAACGATCAATCCGTTCGCGGACGAATAGTTTACCCTGTTCGGCGTGGCGCTTCTGATATTTTTCGCCGCCGCCCTGCCGAATCAGTGTGAGGCGTTCGCGGAGCGTGGCCGCCAGCGCGCGGTTATGTGCCGCGTTTGCCTGAAACTGTGGATCGTCCGGGTTGATTTGCGAGTCGAGTGCGTCCAAGCAAACCCTCGTTCGTCTATGTTAGACCTAACGAGCATTAGTATAGCGATAATCGGGATGCAATCAATGTCCAACCTTATAGACAGCCATCGTATATCGTGGTAGACTGCCTTATCGTTTCATCGTGTGAGTGCGATCATCGATAAGGATTCGTATGCCAGCCACAAAAGTTGTTTACATTGAAGATAAGCCCGAAATGATCGACTTGATCAAGTTGATCCTCACTAAAAAAGGCTACGATGTCACTGGTGCCATGGGCGGGCGCGAAGGGCTGGATGTCGTGGAGCGGACGCAGCCGGATATTGTGCTGCTTGACCTGATGATGCCCGATATGGACGGCTGGGAAGTGTACCGCGCGATGAAAGCCAACCCCAAAATGGAACACATCCCGGTCATCATCCTGACAGCGCGCGCACAAAGCATTGATAAGGTGCTGGGGCTGCACATTGCTAAGGTTGATGACTATATCACCAAACCGTTCGGCCCCACTGAACTGGTTGCCAGCATTGAGAAAGTTCTCAAAAAAGAGCAGGAACACGGTTCAGGGAAAAGCAGCACTAACTGACTGCGGAAGTCGAATCGTTTCCTCAAATACCCCGTTCAGGCTGCCGGGAATGCTCTGTGGTTTGTCACACCACAAGGTTGGGCGACACTGTCCAAGCCGTACTTCCAGGTGATAAGTACCTGGAGCGGGTATCGCTATCGAAATCGCGTCCCGCACAGTATAACCCGGCAGCCAGCGGCTTGAAGGGACGCCACCCACGTACCAGCGCGTGACCTCATTCACAAGCTGCTGGTCGGCATCCCGAACCAGCCGCACTTGCAGCAAATAATCAACCGTAATGGGTTGCAATGCGCGCCAGTATAAACGCGCTTCGATGGCCGCGCCCGATTTGGTATCAATGTGATAGGCCGTTAACTCAATCGGAACATCCTTGAACGTGACCTGAAACGGGCTGGACTGTTCGATGCGGGTGGGTAACAAGGCCGGCCTGCCAAACCATAAACCCGCGCCCGTTAGCGTCCCTATCACTAATACAGCCGTTAGCGCGATAACCTGTGGATGTTCCACTGCGGACAACGGCGCTTCTTGAGCCGCTACAGGCCGCAAAAGTCGCAGCCGCCACAACAGCAGCAATATACCCAACCCGGTAATCAACCAACTCAGACTGCGAATCTGTGTGCTGCCAAACCAGATAACGACTTCACGCGCACTCTGGGGCAGTGTATAAGTGACCAGCCCTTGTGCGGTTGATGCCGTCTCGTTTTGCGCCCCGTCAATATTAATGAACCAGCCCGGAAAAGACAGCCGATCAAATTTGACGCTGACCGCTTTTTCCAGATTGACGGTGTAGCGTGAGGACAACGGCATTCGCTCAATCTGCAAAACACCCAGGTTAGGTGATGACTCAGTGCTGCGAACGGCGTTAACAGCCAGCGTCGAGAGTGACTCCGGGGGATGATAAGCCGTCGCAGGCAAGAGCAAACCGTCTAATCCATCGAATAACGGTGAATTAGCATTCGGAAGTGGCGCAGAAATCCAGCGCGCCTGATAAAGTGGCAGCAAGGTTAACAGCACAACGGGCAAACAGACCATGCCAACCGCCAGCGCGCGGCGGTCAGTACCGCTGATGCGTTCAATCCATAGCCCGGTTTGACCCGCCAGCACGGACAAACAAAAAGAGCCAGCAAGCAGAACAGGGTAGGGCGCACTGAATATAACAGCGATCAGATAAACGACTCCGAGTGCGGCAAAAGTGGATCGATCCGTGAACCATTGGCGAGTTCGGCGGGCACTAACGATCAGGCTCACAAATCCCGCGATTGCACCTAAACCCAGTGCAAGCCCTAACCCGTGATGGACAGGCGGATTCAATACAGTAGAGTCGGGCAAAGTCATCCAATCGAAAATTTCAGCGGGCGCGATGCTATTGCCCGACGCATTTTCTATCAGCGGAAGCCAGATGACGCTGTCTCGTTCCACGATTGCTGGAAGCCAGAAAAAAGCCGCTATCAGTAGTGCCAACACCGCAACCCATCCAACAGATTTCCAATGGCTCAGCAGCGCCAACAGAATGATCGGCAGCCCTAACAGTGTCAGGCGTGCATCGGCCAAAGCCCAGGCCGAAAGCACTGTTACCACGATCACAAAATTGAAACGAGTCCTGCGTGCGCCACAGCGATCCAGCGCCCATAATGCCCAGGGGAGCAAACCCAAACTCATCAGGTCTGCCAGATCACCTGTTTGATGAGGCAGCACGAACGCGATGGGCGGGCTGAACAGGTAAAACAGGGCACTGAGAAGGCCCACCGCCGGACTCCAACGCTGGCGCGCGAACAAGAACATGCCGCAGCCTGCCGCGCTCATCGACAGAACCATTAAAATTTTGATGCTGTCCGTCGGATCGGCGTCGGTGATAAGTTGATGAAGCCCGGAAAGATAGTGAGGCAGCGGCGCAAGATAATTGAAAATCGGTGATCCGAGACCCGCGTTAAAATCGGGTGCCCAGCGTGTATACAATGTGCCGCTATGCAGCACATTTGTGATCTGTACCGAACGGGAGACCCATAAATCGGCGTCGGTGTGAAAGGGCAGACCCGGTTGTGCGGCGAACGGCCATGCGACAAGCAGACAAGCACCAAAAACCAGGAACAATCCCCAATCGATCACGCGGCGACGGGGACGCATCCATAGCGGCAGATCATCCACTGAACGTTAGAACTTGACTTTCATCTGAAGCTGTCCCAGGTACAGTTCGTCGCCACTTCGCAGCAGGCGTTCGTTCTGAGGCATCAGGCGGCGGCCATTCAGGAAAGTGCCGTTGCTGCTGTCCAGATCAGTCACGTAGGTCAAAATATCGCGGTAACGGATGCGAATATGGCAGCGCGAAACTCCTAATTCTTCCGCACCAAAGCCCGACAGATCAATATCGGGCTGTGCCTGACCGATGGTATTGGTCGCACGCCCCACAACGATATTCTCGCCGATAGGTAGTGTGATTTCCTGACCGTCGATCTCGAAGATCAGAGCTTGCGGATTCGATACGAAGGCTTCACCCCGGCTTGAGCTGGGAGGGGTTTGTCCGATCCGCTTGCCAACTTTGAGACGCTGTGTTGTGCCGCTGCTGCCGAACAGCTTCCCGCATTTGGAGCAGGCTAGCTCACCGCGTCGATAGGGCGTGCCGCAGTTGGCACAAACTGGCGTTTCAACCGCATCAAGCTCACTATTTGAGGAATCGGATACATCCGTCATTAGACTATTCCCGAAAAATATCCTGAGTAACAGATGCGGCCTATTATAGTGTCCTAACAAATAGACAACAAATTCAGGGGGTTATTTCACCCGTCGAAGGTTTATCGTCGGGCGGCGCGTAGGACACCACCTGAAAGGCAATCGAATCGCTGATCGGGCGGCTGCCGTCCTGCAATTCGGCGCTCACTTTCAAGCGGTGCTGACCCGGCAACAACGCCCAGGTGATAGACCAGGGACTATCCTTGACAGAGCCGACGGGTTGATCATCCAGCCAGAACGTGACCGAAGTTGTGCCCGCTGGCACGGCTGCCGCGAACCGGATTTTCTGTAAGTTCAGCGGCACAAGCGGCGTTAGTTGATAGACAGTGTACGGATCGGGCATGAGCAGCCGCAAAGCTTTGCCGGGTTGAATATTCGCTGCGCGTGTTAAGGTGGGCGGTTGATCGAGACCGTGCCGTAATGCCCAATCGCGTGCTTCCTGCGGCAAGACCTGATAAACGTGCTGTATGCGCCGCTCCGTTGGCGTCGACTCAGTGGCAAGCAAGCCAGTGGCCGAATCGAGCGTCAATTGTTGGAACATGCTGTCTGTTTCGGTGGGCGCAGTGCCATTAATGAATAGTTCGCGCCGGGTTGTTGGACATAGCGATGTGGGTAGTAAGCCCGATGCGGCGCATACATCCGTTTCCGAGAGTCCGGCGGGGCGCTCGAATCCGAGTTTAGGCTGACCCTTCAGGACGGTTTGCATGAACTCGTTCCAGATCGGACCTGCTCCGGTGATGCCAGAGACTTTGATCATCGGCGTGTTATCGGCATTGCCAACCCACACGCCGACGGTCAAATTGGGCGTGAAGCCCATTGTCCAGTTATCGCGGTAATCAGTCGTTGTCCCGGTTTTGGCCGCCGCAGGCCAGCCAATTTCGAGCGCACTGTGATCGCCAAAGGCAGGCAGACGCGCGCTGTTATCGCTCAGAATATGGGTGATCAAATACGCGACTCGCGGATCGATGATCGGTTCACTTACGGGTGGCGGCTGCCAGTGATAGATCGGTTTGCCATTCTGATCCTTGATCTGCAAAATCAGCGACGGCTTAACCACACGTCCCCCATTGGCGAAAGCCGCATAGGCCGCCGTGAGTTCGAGCAGACGCACTTCGCCACCGCCCAACGTGACCGACAAATCAAGCCGCGTCGTATCCATGAGCGTAGAAATGCCCAGTTTATGGAGCAAGTCAAGCAGCGCGCCCAGTCCCACATGATCCAGCGCGACGACTGCCGGGATGTTGTAGGACGAGGCAAGTGCTTCACGAACCAGCACCGGACCGTGTTCGGCCAGACCGTAGTTACCCGGCGTATAGCTTTGCAGGTGCTGCGTGATAAACGGTGTACTCACGTCCAGGATCATCGTGGCGGGAGTCCAGGGGTGAGCCTGTACCGGGTCGAAGGTGAGCGCATACGTGAACGGCTTCAGGGTCGAACCCGGCTGGCGCGGCGCAATTGCCAGATTGATCGCGCCGCTGATCGTTTCATCGAAATAATCGACGCTGCCGAGCATGGCGCGCACCTGCCCGGTGTGCGGATCGAGCGCAACCAGTGCCGCATTGCTGGCATGGTGATCGGGTTCGCCGGGGACGGGATGAGTCAACTTATCGATCTGGCGACGCGCAATCGATTCGGCAGCATTCTGCCAATCCAGATCAAGTGTGGTGGTCACTTCCAGCCCGCCATGTTCGATCAGATCGGGGTACTCGCGGCGCAGTTGATCCCACACTGCCAGTACGAAATGCGGCGCGCGAATGTCGTTGCGTCCCGAACCATATTGCAGCGTTTCGGCGGCGGCGATCTGGGCCTGTTCGTGCGTCAGAGTGCCGGTTTGCGCCATCAAATCGAGGACAACTTTCTGACGATCCTTGGCCGCTTTCGGATTCGTCAGGGGGTCGCTGCTGCCCGGCAACTGTGTCAACCCGGCCAGCATGGCACACTCGGCCACATCCAGCGATCCCACGTCCTTGTTGAAGTAGACGCGCGCGGCGGCCTGCACCCCGTAGGCCAGATTGCCATAGTAGGACTGGTTGAGATACAGCGCCAGAATGTCATCTTTGCTATACGACTGAGCGAGCCGGACAGCCAGCACCATCTCCTTTAGCTTGCGGCCTATCGTGCGGGAAGCGCGCTGCTCCGGGTCGAGCAGGAGATTACGCGCCACCTGCTGTGTGATGGTGCTGCCCCCGGCGCGCACTTCGCCGCCCTGGATATTGATCCACAACGCGCGCAGCACACCTACCGGATCGATGCCGGGCGTCGCATAAAAGTTTCTATCTTCGGTAGCAATGGTGGCATCGATCAACGCCTTTGGAATCTGCGAGAACGGCACTGTCGTGTGTCGCCCGCCCGTGCTATCAATGATCTCGTACAGCAGCCGCCCGTTACGGTCAAGGATGCGCGTACTTGGCACGGCCAGCCCGCTTGACAACCTATCAAGCGGGGGCAGGTCTGCGAAAATCCACAGGTACATGCCAAACCCGGCGATGAGCAGCAGCCCGCCGACAACCGAAACCCTTCTTTGCCAGTGTTGCAGCCGTCGCCAACGTGCATACAGACCTTTCGCCGCGTCGATCATGCTTAGAACACTTCACGTTTCGGTTCATCGGCGGCGGTCAGGGTGAACAGCAGGCCGTCGCTTCGCCCGAACATTTCCGGCATGTAGAAGGCGTGACCATTGGCGGGCATCACATGGTATGTTCCAGGCACGCCGGCCCGAATCTGATAGACGAATACATAGGTACCCTTCGGAAGATAGGGCGCGTACAGCACCGTGCGATCATCGCGTAGTTCGGTATGCGTGAAGACCCAGTACGTCCAGCCATATTGTGTCGGATCGTTCAGGTTGAGTCGCTGCGACGTTTGCAGACTGGTGTTGATTGACTGTGTGCCAGCCGGGAGCGGGTCTTCAATGGCGACGTAATTCAGCGTTTCGGGGACGATAATCGTCAATGTGACGCGGATGAGGTCGCCAACGTGCGCGGAGGTGATAGGCGCGTGGTTTTTATCGGTTTCCAGACTGTAGGCGCGCTCAACCACCAGCCCGCGCGCGACGGTTTTGACCTGTTCAACTGGCAGATAGGTTTTGAGCTGCGCGCTGTAGTAAAGCGTGCCCGCTCCCGCCGAACGCCGAATCGTCAGGCGGTTCGTCTGATCATTGGACAGGCTGGCAATGGGGAACTGGGCGTTGTACGGCTCACGGACATTATCGGCGCTGGCCGTTTGGCCGCTGGTCAGTGCCGTACTGTTCAGGGTAACGCCAAACGTATAGGCGGGCGAGAGATCGCCCGTTTGCAGCATCCAGGCGGTGAGCGCCATCACCGACCAGGCGGTTTCCTGCGTCGTCTCCCAGGTATCGAATTTGCGCGCCGTCATCAGCCAGCGTACCGTATCCGGGATAAGCGGGCTGGACGGCTCGGTTTCAACAAGCGCCTTGAGGACAATCGCGGTAGTACGGGTATCGGTTGTCCAGTTCCAGCTATCGCTAAACGATTCTTCCCAGTGACGCCCGCTCAGGCTGTATTTGGCGGCCTTTTTGACAGTCGTCATCAGTGGGACACGATGATAACCGGATGTCGGCTCAAAAATGGCAAAGTCCATCGCCAGAAACGCCTGAGCATCCAGGTTCAATCGATCACGTTGATCGAACAGCTTCACCGAGCGGCTGACATCGTAGAACTGAGCCGCCGGATCGTGTGTCAATTCAACCTGACTGGCGCGTGCCAGCACATACAGGATGAACGCCTGTCGGTTCAAATCCCAGCTTGGCGTTTTGTCATCCACATCGATCAGGCTGCTTTGCAGACCTTGTACGGTTTTGGCGAATACTCTATTGTCGATTTGCCAGCCAGCCGCCTTCGCTTCGGTCAGTCCGAGCAGCGTGTAGGCGCTGATCAGTTGATCGGACGGATCGCTGATGAACCAACCCCAACCGCCATCGACGTGTTGATCGGCGTAGATACGTTGTAGTGCCGTTTCCAGCGTACTGGCAAGTTCCGTAGTTAACTTCTGATCGTTGAGGCCAAGTGCCTTTTGCGCGCGGAACATGACCGCATCGGGCAGGAAGCGGCTGACCGTTTGCTCGATGCAGAAGTACGGATAGATTTTGAGCGTTTTGAGCGCAGTCGTGGCTGCCGACGCCAGCGAGCGATCAACCTGAATTTGCAGGGCATCGTCTTTCGATGCGGTTTTGCCGTTGGTCAGTGTCGATGCCGTCAGCAAACCTTCAGTGCGGATGCCGCCCTCATTGCCGATCACGCCGCCAGTGGTCACGGTATCCGGGGTTTCGTAACGCAGCACGGGCACGAGCTGATTCGCGCCCTGGCCTGTAATCGGCTTGGCCGCATCGGTATATCGCCCATCTTTGGACACGACTTTGAAGGTCATGTCGATGCCTTTGGTGTCCTGTACGGTGATCGGCCAATCGACTTTGGATCGGCCATTCGCCGGGACGGTGACATATTGCGTCAGATCGGCGAGAACATCTGCCCCGCTGATCTCGGCACTCACGGCCACGTCCTGGGGTAGATCGGTGTTATTGTTGACAATCGCGCTTAGGATGCTGCTATCACCCACCACGTAAAAGCGCGGCACTTCGGGGCGAATGAGCAGTGGTCGGGTGCTGGTCAGCGAGTGGGTGGTTTGCCCGACCAACGTGGTATGAGTATCGCCCATCGGCAGCGTGTAAGCGCGCGCATCGAGTACAAAGGTAGTCAGTTGATCGGGTAATGTGACGGTCACTGTCGCATCGCCGTTACTATCGGTGATGACCGACGGCTGCCAAAGGGGTGTTGTGACGAAATTCTGGCGTATGGTAAAGATGCCGGAATAGTCATCGCCGCCTTTGCCGCCGCCTTTCTTAACATTGATGATCTCCTGCGTTTGTTGATCGATATTGAAGATCAACGAATTGGCGGTGCGTACCCCCAACCCTTGCCGCGAATAGAAATAGCCCATCAACGAGGGTAGATCGTCCGGCAGCAGCGCCAGAATAGATTCATCAACCAGTGCCAGACCGACTTCGGCCTGTATCGGATTGCCCGCGTAATCGGCCACGTGAATCTTGTACGTCACCTGCTCACGCGGTCCGGCCTTTTCCCGATCACTCTTGACGGTGACTTGAAGGTGCAGTCGATCCGCATCGACATTAAGCTGCAACAAGCCCGTTCGGAAAGCCGCCGTGAAGTTGTGTTCGTCTTCGCCCTTAATCACCGTGACCGACACGAACGCATCCGGTGCCATATCCAGCGTGATCGGCAGTTTGTAGACGGTGCTGTTGTTAGTGAGTTTGACAACTTCTTTCTTCAAAATGCCGCCGCGTTCAACGGTGATCAGCGCCGTAGAGATACCCTGGAACGGCGTTGGGATCAGGATCGAGGCCGTTTCGCCGACTTTGTAGTTCGCTTTATCGGCCTGCAAATCGATTCGGTTGCTGTTGGGCGCACGCCACGCAACATAACCCGGCCCCGCGATCCAGGTGAAGGTAGACGCCTTGATCAAATTGTGTTTGGAGTCGCGCGCCGTCGCATAGATTTTGTACGCGCCGCCTTCCAACGGCACGAAGTCGAAATCGCCTTTGCCGTTCGAGTCGGTCACGATATGCGCGCTCCTGACATCCTTTTCGACCACATCATTTTCCCAGATCGTGCGGCCTGTGCCTGGCTCAATAGTTTGTACACTCGCCCAGACACGCTGCACCACACGCACATCAACATCGGTTTTGGGCAGCGGCTCGCTGTCGTGGCTCACCGTGATGACATGCACCGGTTGTTTTTCGTTGGCCGTGCCGACGTAGTTTTCGACGCCGACGCCCACCTGAAACTGTCCCTGATCAACGACGACCTGATGCCGATCTGCCACTGCCTGATTCGATTGATCCCAGACGAGCGCCTCAATCGTGTACACCAGACTCCGGCGCGATCTGCCCAGGGCGGCGGGAAACTCAATCGTGTAGTGACCCAGATAATCGGTCTTGCCCGATCCGCTGGCCGCGATTTGCGGTTGGTCATCCTGATAATCCTGCGCGATCTCGTCCTGATTGTAATCTTCGAAGCTGTACGCGCCGCTGCCTGTATAGTAAAAGTAATACGGATCGGTGCGGACTTCCCACTGCACCACGCCGTTCGAGACCGGACCGCCAAAGTAATAGCTGCTGTCCACGATGGCGCGGATTTTATCGCCGGGCGCGACATGCACCGCTTCGGGGTTCACCGACACGCGGAACTCCGGCGGCGTGTAATTGCCAACCGTGATGCGCGTCACGAACTGCGGATCGTTCGGCTGCTCATTGGCGCGCGCCCGCATGGCTGGCATCGGCGGCTGGGTGGGCGTTGGCGATGGCACGTCAGTGATAGCAAGCGTCCCGGTAACGGACGGAGTCGGTTTAGGATCGGGCTTGTTGGGGCGGGCGATGATCGAATAGTCACCCAGTTGGCCGCCGCTGTCCAGCGTGAAGCTGTCCGAAAAGCTGCCGTATTCGTTGACTGCCACCTTCTTGCTGTAGACCGTCTGGTTAGACGGATCGATAATGTCCACCGGGATCAGTTTTTTATCGCTCAGACTGTAGACCGCATCGTTTCGGTTGCGGATCGTCCCTTTGAAGTACACCTTTTCGCCCGGCTTGTACAGGCGTCGATCCGTGTACAGATACAACGCAATATCCTGGCTGTTGAACATTGTCGGCTGCTGAAAATCGCTGGCGTCGATGCCCTGTGTCCAGGTCGACTCGGCCATGCCAAAATGTCCGCTGCTAGTGATGGCCGCATAAATCACTTCCGAAGCCGGGTAGAGTTCCTCGCCCGTTGCCAGCCGCGCGAAACCCTGCTGATCGGTGCTGATCGGTTGGCCGTAGGGCAGCACTTTCTTCTGGTTGCCAAGCTGCATCAGTCGGTAGAACTGCACGGTCAACCCGACGGCTGGCTGACCCGATTTCAGGTCAGTGACCCAGGCCAGCGCCTCGTTCTGCGCGACTTTCAATGTAATGTTATCGGTGGCAACCAGCAGCGTATGGGTGATGTGGTGATTATCGGTAACGATGTCCGGCGCGTCCATCTCCAGCCGATAAATTCCCGGTGGGAGTCCGGCAGGTTTGGCTGTGACGGGCGCGGTGGGGGCAGGCGACGCCGTCATAGCGGGCGTGAGTGTCGCAGCGACAGGTGTCTGATCGGCTGGCTCAGTCAGCGGCACAACATATGGCTGCTTCGCATCGCCTTCCGCAATCCACCCGCTGAGTCGGCCATCTTCGCTCTGAACCTTCCACCACACGTAATGATCCGCGCAAACGGGGCCATCCAGCACGGAGAAGTCCGTACCGTTGGGTGCTTGCCCGATGATGATGCCGTTCTGAAGGCCCGGCTGACTCCGTATATTGATCGGGGCGGGCGCGGAAGGGGTTGCCGTTTCGTTGGTGGGCAGTTCCTTACGCACCACGCGGATTCTTTGCCCAACGGCCAGGATCGAAGGCGCAGCCTCAACGCACACGACGTTTCCCTGCTGCCCGATGCTGCTGCCGTCCAGCGTGAGCGAAAGCAGGTCATAACGCATAATGTTTTGGGGATTATAGACCGGGACGACCCAGCGCCGTACCAGCGATTCGTTTTCAGTGCCGCCGCGTGAGGCGTTGTTGCCCACGTTGAGGAACATCGGCAGGGAGACGTTGTACAGCGCCATACCCACCGCATTGATGTTCCGGTGGGTGACGAACACGCGCGTTTGATGGTAGCCGTTGTACAACCCCATCGCCTGACCGGACGTTTCGAGTGAGACGGCGGGTGCCAGTGTGCTGGTCACATACCGAAACTGGATTTTATCCGTCCCGATAATTTTGTAGAGGCTGATTTGCGGGATCATCTGGAGCGGTGTTCCCCACACATCGACCAGCCCCTTGGTGTTGAGCGTGACGGTGTAGGTGGTGCTGGGCAGCGTGTTGAACTGAATGCGCGCCGACAAATTATCGGGGCCAATATCCGCGTCGGAGACCAGGACGGGCACTTTGGGCGTCACTTCGATGCGGCTGACAAAATCATCCAGCTTCATCGGCGCGGAAAACGTGATCGACACGTTGACCGATGGATCGACCAGCGAGCCATCCGCCGGGCTGGTGCTTTCGATCTGAGGCAGTCCCAACGTGGTGAACGTCGTGGTTTCCCCTACCGTTAGCGGCAAGCCATTCTCGCTGTGAACGTTTTTGCGATCCATCTTGATCGTATAAGTGGTTGAATAATCCAGCAGTTCGCCCGGACGGAAGCGCAGTTCGTTGCTTTCGGATTTCCACTCGAATTTGCCGGGTATGGCATGTCCATCCGGGGTAAGCAGCAAAAAGCCCGCTTCCGCCGAAGGCACATCGGCAGGCGCGTCGAAGCCAACGCGAATGAGCGGGCTGCGAAAAATATTCGTGCGGCCATCTTCCGGCGAAATGTAGTGAATAGAAAAAGTGACAGGCGCGGGTGTCTCAACTGACATGGTGGTGAAATGAAAAACAATATCTTTTTTGGGACTTGCGCCGCTCACATCGGTCAATGTGGCCGGAAAGATGACTTTGTAATCGGTGCCGCCCCGTAAGTCTGTAGTCGGCTTATAACTGTAGAGCGAAGTTGTGAGCCACTGCCCCTTACCGATCATGGGCGGATCAGATATGAACGGGGCGGGCGCATTTTGCATCTGTTCGGCATTACCGAGCGGCACTACCGGACGATTGAAGACAACCGTGATCGTCGGCTGCAGTTCAATGCTGTACCCTTGATCGTCCGGGAAGAACTGCGTCACCGTTAGATAACCGGACGTGTGCAGCTTCAGCGAAAAGGTATCGCGCAGGCCAACACCCGCCATGCTTTTTGCCGTGCTATCAATTTGAAAAATATAGGCCGTGTCGCGGTCAAGGGGCTTGGTGGGCAGATAAGTCAGCGTCATATCGTTCTGCCACTGAAACGCCCCCGGCGCGGCGGGCGTCACGCTGAACGCGGCTTCGACTGTCGCGCGATTCATAGGCGTGTTGAAGGCGAAGTTCACCCCTTTGTCGATAGGCAGTTCATCGCCCCGCGCCGGAGTCGTGCTGATCACCCAGGGCAGCACCTCATCGGACTGGCCGCGAACATTCTGCTGATGGGTGAAAAATAGGACGAACAAGCTCAAAACAAGGGCGATTAGCACCGCGTGGCGCAGTCGTTGGGTCTGCCTCATGACATGCTCTCCTTGATCTTCGGATGCGTGTTGAGACTAGTCTATCCTTTGGGGCTGAAATAATCTGACAGCTATTCAGCGATTAACCTTTGGCTGAATGACAGGCTAGCGCGGCGCTGGAAAATTCGCGGCGCGCAAATCGCTGAATAGCTGCGGATCGATGCTGCCCAAACTGCACAGCGGGACGGGTTTGGTGTGCGTTTCTGCGAGTGTGTTCGCCGGATTGAAAGCGTTGTAGACCTGCCGCGAAATTTCGGCAATGGTCGGAAACGAGTCGATGTAGCTGAGCCACGTTCGATTCCGCAGCATGATCACCAGCACATAATCCGCGCCGGGCGTCAGGATGAGTCCGGCGTCGCCATGCACTTCATCCACCCAGCCGTGTTTGTGCGCCACCTGAATCCCATCCGGCACACCTGCACGCAGCATCGCCGGGATGTTATCGGCGCGCAATGCCCGCAGGATTCCCCGGCATTTTTGCGCGGTCAGTTGATCAGGAAAGGTGATGGTCAACGGCCCCGTGCCATCAGTCGCACACTGATAAATTCCCGCCAGCAGCCAGCCCAGATCGGATGGCGTCGTTTGGTTGAAGGGATCGGGCGCGGTCAATGTCTGATCGGCGCTGGTCTTAAGTGAGGGGCGCGCGGTACGAGTCGGCTGAGTTTCAGTAGTGGGTTGTTCGGTTGCCAGCGCGCCGCTCAAAAACGTGTCTTTCAGTCCCAACATGTGCATCGTTTCTGTGACGTAAGCCGCGCCCCGGTTCGGATCGCCATCGCCCAGGAAACTTAGAAGCTGATTGGCCGAAATATTTTCGCTGCACACAATCATCAAACCGATCCACTGCGCCTGTGTTTCTGTCGGAATGGCCGCGATTTTGCGATAGACAGCGACCAGGATTGGAATCTTGATCAGGCTCATGCCGCTGTACGCAATGCCTGGATAGATGCTGTAATGCTCACCTGTTTGCATATCCATCAGGAATACAGAGCCAATTTTTTGAGTGCCCGGCTCAAATTGCTTGCTCAATAAATAGCGGTAGAGCGCATCACTGACTGCGCCCAAACGGTTTTGCAGCGGGGCAATCGGCGTCGCTGTCCAGGGCGCGGCACTGGTCACGATGACGGCGGGCGTTGCGGTCAGCGTTGGGTAGCCAAAACTCGTTTCACGGGTCAGCGATGCGGCGCTCAGATCACCATTGACCGTCACGCCCGCACGAAACACCCAGCCGCGCCCACCTGCAAATGCCGGAAACACAATTTCTAACCAGGTCAAATCGGGATTACGACGTAGAACCGTATACTGTGACCCCTTGCTGATCGTCCCGATGCGAGGATAGTTAAGTCCGGGGCCGTAACGCACATATAGCCAGTCAATGGCCTCTATGGAGACGCTTGGTGCGGGCTGCATTGCTGACGGTCTGATTGGCAGCACGATACCGATCATCAGAATCAAAGTAAACCTGAGCCATCCCATCAGCATGATTTTTGTTATCCCGTTTTATAAAACTAAATAAGCGGTGCTAATAACCGTCGGCATGACGCAGCAGCGCCCGAACTCGTGCCAGCAGTTCACGCATACTGAACGGCTTGGTCAGGTAGTCATCCGCACCCACTTCCAGACTAAGCACGCGATCTGCCTCCTCGCCGCGTGCGGTTAGCATCAGGACGGGTGTCGCTTTTGTCTGGCGCAAACGACGCAGCGTTTCCCGCCCATCGATCACTGGCAGCACCCAATCCATAATTACCAGATGGACATCGGTTCGTTCATGGATAAGCAGACCGCTTCGCCCATTATCGGCGTATAGTACATCGTAACCTGCCCCTTGCAGTTCGCGCATCACCACATCGCTCAGTTCAGTGGCATCCTCGATAAGTAAAACCGTACTCATGGTGACACTTATCAACCTGAAACTGTGTTCAAAATGTATTGATGGCGCGTGCGGCCAGCACTGCCAGGATGATCAGCGACAAGGAGGCTTGCAGCATCATCAGCAGTTTGGCGCGGCGTGACATAACGGCGGTATCCGTCGGGCTAAAAGCGGTGCTGGTGTTGAAGGCCAGGAATACGTAGTCGATGAAGCCAGGCACCCAATCCTTGCTGCCGGCCACGGTTTGCGGGAACAGAAAATCGGCGGCCTCGTGCGTATCGCTGCGCCGCTTGTGCGGGCCGCCGCCATCGATCAGCCAATACCACAACCCGAAATCCACGACATTGACCACCCATAACAGAATTGCATCGCCCAGGAGCGCGACTGGCCCGGTTCTGTGGGTGGGCAGCGAGGCGATCAGCAGCGCCACGCTGATGATCAAGGCCAGTGTAGTAATGCCTGCCGTGAGCTGCGCCAGAATCCCGTTCAGGCGGTCAAGCCCGCGCCAGTGCGCGCCCCGGATCAGAAGAATCATGATGAGAACAATGGGCAGTACCAGCCAGCCCAAGCCGAGCGTGCGGTCTGGTGAAATCGCCATAAACAGCAGCCCGATTGCCAGCAGTGCGATGATGGCAGGCCAGCGCGGAACACCACGTGGTGCTGCGTCGGGCGGGTCAATCGGTGAATTACTTAAATTGTTGATCATAGAGGATTATCAGGTTGCGCTTAGTTTGCAGTGTTGATTATAGCAAACGCGCCTGAATTGTGAGAGCCGCCCAGTTAACCGATAATCCCGGTATACTGATCGGGAAGTTAAACAGCAAAATGGCAAATTTAGGTGTCAGAGCAGGGTTGCCAACTATCTTCTAAAGTTTACTGCTCTTTTGCCATTGTGTTGTACGTACTCAATACCGGGTTCTGTCCTGGCGTGAGCCACGCACATCCGGCTCAACGGCAAACAACAAGCAGCCAACTCTACGCCGTTACGCAAAATGTGGAAAACCTGAATTCCGCTTTATGGGGTAGTCATGTGAGATTATCCCGTATTGGGTACGGGACAAAGGGGGGTAAGAAGCAGGTCACGGATTGACCAAATACGGTTGGTGAGAAAAAGAGCCATGGCCGGGGTGCGTTGTTCAAACTTTTTTTGTCGGTTGGC
>JBBSEU010000012.1:0-39390 GCA_038239365.1 Aggregatilineales bacterium | reverse complement strand
GGCTGGGTGCGGAACTGGCCGCCGATGGTTGGCGCGTGATCGGCACGACAACTACGCGGATCGCCGCCGATGAATTGGAAAACGCGCCCGCTTCACTTGCGGTTGGCGATACACTGCGTCCGGCGGCGGTATCGCGTGCGCTCAGCCAGCACAACTTCATTTTCCTGTACAGTCATCTTTCCGGCGGCAAAGCGATTGGCCTCTCACCAGAATTAATCGCTGCCTTGGCTGATTCCGTCGACTCGGATGTGACGTTGGTAGAGGCCGACGGTTCGCGCCGTTTGCCGTTCAAAGCGCCCTATGACTATGAACCGGTGATTCCGCCTGGAACGTCACTGGTTGTACCTGTCGCCGGATTTGATGTGTTAGGGCAGCCACTTGACGATCAGCACGTTTACAACCCGGAAGGCATGATCGAACGCTTTGGGTATGTGATGGGCGAACGTGTCAAAGCGCCCTGGCTGGCCTCGGTACTGCGCGATGAAGAACTCGGCCTGAAAGATGTGCCCGAAAAGGCGCGCGTGATCGCCCTGATCAACAAAGTGCCACCGACGGGTTATCAGCGTGGTCGCGCCCGATTGATCGCACGCCTGACGTTGATTGCCGAGCGGATCGGCGGTGTGGCGATTGGTTCAGTGCTGGCCGCTAACCCGATTTACGAAGTGCGGCGGCGCGTCGGGGCGATTGTGTTGGCGGGTGGCCTCTCCAGCCGGATGGGGCAATCGAAGGTGCTGCTCCCCTGGGATAATCGCCCGATCATCAACGCGATACTGGATCGACTGCGCCGGGCACGCCTGGATGATATTCTGGTAGTGACCGGGCACAATGCCGAGCAAGTCCGCGCCGCCATTGCCAAAGAAGGCGTTCATTACACGCACAACGCCGATTACGAGGCGGGTGATATGCTCTCATCGCTGCAAGCGGGCATTCGCGCCATGCCGCCCGAAATAGCCGCTTGTCTGGTCTGCCTGGGCGACCAACCGCAGTTGGATATTCGCGTGATCAGTGATGTGATCGCCGCTTATGCCGAAGGTAAAGGCAAGATCGTCGCGCCCAGCTTCCACAGACGGCGCGGCCATCCGATCCTGATTGATCGCCAGTTTTGGCCGGAACTACTCGATCTGCCCACAGGCGGCGCACCACGCGACGTGATCAACGCGCACGCCGACGCCACCGCCTACGTCAACGTCAAAGATGACAGCGTTTTGCGCGACATTGACACGCCCGACGACTATCAACGAGAGCGGCGTTTGGCGGGCTTGTCCTGAGACTTCTCTTTTTTGGGCTGGAGCGCCTTTTGCGCGGCCTTGATCAATTTGCCAACGGTTTGTTTGTAGGCTTTACCGCGCGCGGCAAGTACCACCATCAGATACGGCTGTTTGCCCGCCTGAAACAGGCGACAGATCACCTGCCGCCCTTCCCAATCGAAAAAGATCGTCTCTTTAGCATCGATCAAGGTTTGCAGATCGGTCTGTCGGGCTGCCGCACGACTCGCCAGTGCCAGCAGCGCATCCAGCGTTTCGAGCGGGACGCCCTCGGCATAAGCGGCACTGATCACGTTTGCAGTGGAATCAGTCACGAGTACCGCCTCAAACTTGGCATTCAGTCGTATCGGTTCAAGGATGGGCATTAAATCAGTTGTCATGGTTAAGGACTCGAACCCGGCAGCGGCGTTGGCGTGGGTGTCAACGTCGCCGGGTGGGTATCTAAATGGACGGTGATAGTACACGAGGCTTTTAACTGCTGTTTGGCGTCGAACACGACCAGACGAAATTGATACAAGCCCTTCTCGAAAGGCAGCAGCGAAAGCTGCCCCAGAACACCGTTGGTAGTGACAGCGGTAGTTTTATCGCCTTCAAAGGGCGCGAATGAGTCGTTTGTGCTTTTGCCACTGATCTCGAATTTGTAGCGGGCAAAATTGGCGGTGTAGGCTGTTCCCAAGACCGTGATTGACTCGTACAAAACTTGCCCATTGGCCGGGACTTGCAGCATCGCTTCGGGGCTGTTGCAGCCCGTGACGGGTGGTGCGCCGGGGATGATCGTGCCGGGCGGCGTGGGTGAGATGGTGGCCGTCGCCAGGATGAGCGGCCCCGCATCAATCGGCGCGGCGGTCAGCGTCAGGAACGGATCGTTCAAACTGGCCGGGTCAATCGGCGTGCCGAGCGTATTAACGGCTGTCACCTGATTGGGCGCTACCGTCACGAATACGCTCGCCTCTACCGGAGTCGTGTTCGTCGTCGGCAATAAATCCGCCCGAATAGTGGGCGCAATTACCCGTGAGACCGCGAACACGCCTAACATCAACTCGATCAAGAAGATCGTCCAGGTCGTCGCGGCTGCCTGACGACGCAGCCCCAATTCCCGCTCTAACTCAAATTCTGCACCGAATAGTTCACGACGTGCCAGCATCAGCGAACGCAAATTGACCAGCACACCAATCGCACACAGCAGGTAAATCCCGGTGGCGGTCTGCTCGATGAGAAAAACGATCCCGTTCATGCCCCGTTCGGAAGTTCGCGCAGCACACCGCGCAATAGTTTGGTCAAGGCCGGGACGATCCTGGTTTGGCCGATGTCCATAACCTCCTCATGTGTCGTTTTGCGGTTCGGATCGTTGTGATCGATATTGATATTGCTGATACCGGAAATGCCCATAACACGCATCCCGCCATGCCGCGCGACGGTCACTTCGGAGGCGGTGGACATGCCAACTGCATCAGCACCCCACGCGCGCAGCATTCGCACTTCGGCGGGTGTCTCGAACGACGGGCCGCTGATCGCCACATAGACACCATCCCGCAGCGTCACGCCTTCGGCATCGGCCACCCGATGGGCCAGCGCGCGCAGTTCCAAATCGTAAGCAATCGTCATATCCGGGAAGCGTGTCCCCAATGCTGAATCGTTGGGGCCGATCAGCGGATGTTGTCCGGCCAAACCCGTCAGGTTGATGTGATCATTGATCGGCATCAGATCGCCTGCTGTGAAGCCCGTGTTCAGGCCGCCCGCCGCGTTGGTTACGATTAGCGTTTTGACGCCAAGTGCCTGCATGACGCGCACTGGAAACGTGATCTGCTGCGCCGTGTACCCTTCGTAAAAATGGATACGGCCTTGCAACACGCACACCATTTGACCTTCCAGCGCGCCGATCAGCACGCGGCCTTTGTGCCCCTCGACGGTAGACTGAGGCCAGCCGGGGATGTCGTGCGTCTCGATGATCACCGGATCGCTCACCGCATCTGCAAATTCGCCCATGCCCGATCCCAGTATCAGACCCACATTCGGTAGATGAATCGTGCGTTCGCGGATCAGGCGGGCGGCAATATCGTAACTTTCGCGTGCAAATATTCCGCTGCTCAATTAGAATCCTTTAGAGAAAGTCTGTAATGTTAGTTGCCTATTTTAACATGTTTAACATGAACCTGGGATGGTAACGACATGCTGCAATCGGGTTTGAGTGTTGGCCGTTTGTGGGGAATCGAAATCAAGCTGAATATCAGTTTACTGCTGATCGCGGCGCTGGTCACATTTGCATTGGCGAACGGTGTGCTGCCCTACGCCGTACCGGGTATCAGCCAGCCGATCTATTATACTGCCGGGCTGTTGACGGCGATTTTGTTTATCAGTTCGGTGTTATGGCACGAATTGGCACATTCGCTGGTGGCGCTGCGCTATCACATTCCGGTGATCAGGATCGTGCTATTCATGTTCGGCGGTGTGGCACAGATCGGGCGTGACCCGGAACGCCCCGGCCAGGAGTTTTGGATCGCTATCGCTGGCCCCGTCTCCAGCCTGATCCTGGCAATCGCGTTTGGGATGATCGCTCGAATGGGTGGACTTGCGGGGGCGGCAGCGGGCTATCTATCGGCGGTTAATCTGTCGTTGGTGCTATTCAATTTGCTACCCGGTTTCCCGCTGGATGGTGGCCGCGTTTTGCGCTCGATTCTGTGGAAGGTGCAGGGCAGTTACAAACTTGCCACCCGACAGGCCAGCCGCGTCGGGCAAATCGTGGCCGGACTCATGGCGTTGTTCGGCATTTTCATTTTGCTGACGAGTGCCGCTGCCAATGGGGTCTGGCTCATGCTGATCGCGTTGTTTCTGTACACGGCGGCCAGTCAAATGCTCAACATGGCGAAAAGCGATCCGCTCCCAGCGACGACTCTGGTTCGGCGCGTGATGCGTTTCAATGTGCCCATCGTGCCGCCCGAACTGCCATTGGCGATGCTGGCCTGGAAATATATGGACAACGCGCCTGATCAAGCCTTCCCGGTGATGGAAGGCGATTATCTGGTGGGCATTCTGACAGCAGCCGAGATCGACGGTATCCCGCGCCTGGAATGGGGCAAAGTCCGCGTCGGACAGTTGATGCTCCCGCGCGAACGACTGCGCTTCGTGGCACCCGATGATGATATTTCCAGTGCGTTGGCAGCAATGGACGCCGCCCGCCTTGATCATACAGCGGTCTTTGAGGCAGGCCGTTTCGTGGGAATGCTCAATCGGCGCGATATTGTCTATCGAACCTGATCAGATCATTCGTATCTGTGTTATGATACTGACTAATGATAAACGAGTTCTCAAACCCTGAGCGGATAGTTCATGTTAAAGGGTGAAGTTGTGGCGAATATTGAAAAAGCGATGGTACGCTACACAGAAGTTTATAAGGCGCTCTACCGCCGTACACCGGGCGAACTCCGCGATCTGGGCGGCGGCTGGGTAGTGGTCAATGGCGCACGCATGACCACCCCCGAATTAGAGCAGCTTACCGCTCAACTACAGCGCGAATTGCAGCAGGAACAACTGCGTAAACGAAACATTGTGCAGCGGCTGCTTGGCTGGTTCAACGGCTAAGCGGTTTCACCCCGATAATTCAAGCTGCTGTTTGACACACTGTAGCAGCGCATCGCCGCCCAGGTTTGCGCGCAGTTCGACGTGTTCATCTTTCAGGCGGGCGCGTGTCTCCGTATCCAGTTCAACGTCCGTGACGATCAAAACGCGCATAGCTGCACTCTCCGGGTTGTTCCGAATTTTGTCCAGTACATTCACGCCGTTTGCGCTGGCTGTCCGCCAGTCAAGGATCACCAGATGCGGGCGCTGGCTGGTGATCATATCGACGCCCTGGTTACCGTCGGTGGCTTCGATAACCCGCAGCACGTCTTGTTCAGCCGTCAGCGCCATTCGCATTCCGTAGAGTAGTTCCGGGTTCTGCTCGATCACCAAGACGCGCGGCAAGTCACGTTCCAATTCGACGCGACGGATCGCGCTCACCAAATCTTCTTCAAGGAACGGTTTGATCAGGTAGTCCGCCGCACCCAGACTATAAGCACGCGGTTTGTCGTCCTCAATGCTGCACACGATCACCGGGAACTGGAACGTCTCATCCTTGTCCTTGAGTAGTTGCAGCACTTCCCAGCCGTTGCGTTTGGGCATGTTCACATCCAGCAGCACGACGCGCGGCTGATAATTCACGATCAGGTCAGCACCGTCATCGGGGTTCGTCGTACCGATGATTTCATAGCCCGCCTTGACCAGATAGCGGCGGTACAGGCTGATCATGCCCGCTTCATCATCAATCACGACGACGATCCGGTGTTCGCGGTGATCGGGCGTTTCGGCTTCGGCGATGGCTTGTTCGACTTGCGCTTCAAGTTCGGGCGAAACTTCTTCGGGCGGCGGCATTCCCTCTGGCTGATCGGGCGCTTGCGTTGGGATGGTGATGCTAAACGTACTGCCAATACCGACTTCGCTTTCAAGCCAGATGCGCCCACCCTGTAGTTCGATCAATGACTTGGCGATGGGCATACCCAGACCCGTGCCTTCCGCGCCGCGTGCCGTCGAGTTATCGACTTGCTCAAACTGGGCAAACACGCGCCGGATGTTCTCTTTGGAGATGCCAATCCCGGTATCCGTGACCGAGATTTGGATCATCGGCCTGCCACCGTCATCAATCATAAAGGTTGAAACGGTGATGCTGCCCTGTCGCGTGAACTTGGCCGCGTTCGAGAGCATGTTGAGCAAAACTTGCCGGGTACGGAACTCGTCGGCGTATACGTTGGGTAGATCGGCCTGTAATTCCTGATGCAGCCGGATCGGTTTGTCCTTGACCAGACCTACCGCCGTTGACATAACCGACTTGACCAGCTCGACAATGCTAAAGAAGGTGGGCGACAACTCCATCTTGCCCGCTTCGATCTTGGCCTGATCGAGGATGTCATTCACCAGATTCAGCAGGTGTTTCCCCGACTCGTGAATGGTACTCAGGTCTTGCGATTGTGTTTCATTCAGCGGGCCGTCGATACCTTTCAGAATCACGCGCGAAAAACCGATGATCGAGTTCAACGGCGTGCGGAGTTCGTGGCTCATGTTCGCCAAAAATTGGCTCTTGAGTTTGTCCACTTCACGCAGTCGTTGGTTGGCTTCCTGCACTTCACGCAGCAGTCGCGCGTTCTGAATGATCGCCGTCAATGTACCGCTCAACGCTTGCAGCAGTTGGATCGTGTCTTCGGTGTAGGCATTGCGTCGAAGTGAAGCCACCGCAATCACGCCGACGAACTGATTGCCCGCCAGAAGCGGCACCAGTGCCAGCGATTGCAGATCGGGTACGTCATCCGGGTTAAACAGGCTGTTCTCTGCCCCTTCTTTGAGCAGGACGGGCTGCTTTGACTGTGTCACGCCTGCCATAAAACTGCTGTTGAGGGGCAGGCTGGATGGGATGATATAGCGTGCCCCATCTTTTGCGGCATAAGTTGGGATCAGGCGCTTGCCTTCTTCATCGAGCAGCATCAGCAAGGCCAGATCAGCATTTGTGTTTTCAAGCATCAGGCGCGTCACACGGCTGAGCGCGACTTCGATTTCGACGGCGGCAGCGGTGCGCGTGACATTGAACAGGAATCGCTGCTCCTCAAGACGGCGATTGCTCAACTCGAACAGGCTGGCGTTGTCGATAGCAACGGCCACTTGGTCTGCCAGGGTTGCCAGCACGCGCTGATCTTCCGCAGAAAAGGCGCTTGGCTGATTGCTTTGCACGTCCAGTGCGCCAACGATGCGCCCCTTTGCAATCAGTGGTAGGGCAAGTTCTGAGCGCGTGTTGGGCAGATATGGGTTAGCGCGGTGAGTCGAGTTCAGATCGGCGGTATCGATCACGTTGTACAGCTTGCCCAACTGAGTAACGCGCCCGATCACGGATGACGAGCCGACAGGCAGGCTGTGCCGAATGGCGATAAGCTGCCGTCCTGCTTCGCCCGTAGAGGATTGCAACACGGCGTTACGGCCATCGTCGCTGATCAGGAAGATTTGAACGTGATCGTAACTGAAACTCTGTCGGATCAAATTGACCGTCTTATTGAGCAGTTCATCCAGGTTGAGGATCGAGGTGGCTGCCTGACCGACTTCGGCGCTGGTTGCCAATTGACGGGCACGTGTTTCGGCCTGTCGCAGCAGGTTCCGGTTTTCCATCGAAATCGCCGCCTGGTCTGCCAGCGACGTATACACGCGCAGTTCACGTTCGCTATGTTCGCGCGGTTCAGCCGAGCCAAGCAGCATCGCGCCGATTGTCTTGCCACTGGCAACCAGCGGCACCACCACGAACGCCGCCAGATCAAAGGTATCGTAGCTGGTTCGGCTCTCGTCATTCAATGAGGGCGAGTCTTGTACATTGTCGATCCACATGATGTCTGGCGTGGCGAAGTCTTTCCAGGCCGGGAACTGGCTGGAGGTGAAGCGCATCCCGCTCATGTTGAAGCCTTCCAGCCGTGCCCAGTCTGCCGCGATTTCCATAGACGCATCGGGCGCGCTCCAATCCGAACCGAACAACTTGACCAGAAAGGCTCGGCTGACCGTCGGCGGCACAGCATGATCGATAATCGCCTGCAACACGCCTGCATCGTTCGTTGCGTCGGCAACGGCACGGCTGGCCCGATACAGTGTTTGCGTTTCTTCAAGGACTTCCTGCCCCTGACGATACAGCACCACGTTGTCGATGATGACTGAGGCCTGCTCAGCCAGCGTGCTGACAAACTGCTTTTCCGATGCGATGAATGTGCGCGGCGCGAAGAAACTGATCACCAGGCGGCCAATGATGCTGCCTTTGACGCGCAGCGGGATACTCATCTGTGCCTGAACATTTTCGGCGCTGGGCAGGCGCTGAACAATATCGGTATCCCCCGCAGAGGCCGATATGAGGTCTTCCACATACAGTGCCTCATGCGTTAACAACGCAGTATCGGTGATATATGATTCGTGCAGGATCAAAGTGGCACGCGCGGCGGGCGGCTCTTTTTCATAACGGACAACCCATTCGACCCGATCCGCCTGATTGCGCGTCGAAAGCACGAACACATCAACCCGATCCGGGTCCAGGCGCAAGGCTTGATCGCGCATGACGCCCGCTACCGCTTCGATGGTGGTGGCGTTGTTGATCGAACGGCTGGCAAGGTACAGAGCTTCGGTTTCGCGCAGGGCTTCGGTGGTTTGCGCGGCCAAACGCGATGTTTCGGCAGCGATAGCCGCTTGGTCAGAAATAGCCGAGACGAAACGGCGCTCATCACCGGCGATTTCGCGCCGGGTGTTGTAGCCCACTACAAGCCAGCCAACGATCCGATTACGTGCCTTGAGCGGAAATGAACCCGCCGAGACCAACCGCGAACGGCGTGGTGTTGTGTTTGGGCGTCTGGGCTGCGTATCAGCCAGCAAGCCGACATTTTCAACCACCCGGTCTCCCGCTTCCGTCAACAATGTGCGCGGAAAGGGCAGATCGCCCCGGAGTTGCTCGATGTTAAGCCGTGTATCCATAATGCCGCTGTACACCTGCGTGATTTCACGTCGTTCGTCTTGCAGCACGACAAACATCTGATCAGGCTGCATGAACTGGAAAATCTGCGTCATCACGATCTCAAGGATCGAGGAGAAGTTTTCCTGGGCAAAGATGAGGCGGCTGGCTTCATACAGCGACGTTGTTTCGCGCAGGTTATCCTGGAGTGCCGTTTCCAGTTCACGCAAATCAGTTGTATCTGTCAGCACCGTCACCGAACTGAGCAGCACCCCATCTGCATCAAAGATTGGTGCGGCATTGACCAGTACGTTCATCGTCTGCCCGCCGGGGAGTGTGACCGTTATATCTTCCGCAACGACGGGTTCGCCATTTTCCAGAACGCGATTCGGCGCAAAATCAGGCGTGAGATACCCCTCTGGAAATTCGTCAATGCTAACTGGTTCTTCACCGTTCAAGCCAAGCAGCAAATCGGCCTGATTGTTAGACAGGGTGATCTGACGTGTTTTGGCATCCAGCACCAGGACACCGGTTGGCAGTGAGTTCAAGACCGATTGCAGAGTTTGCCGCCCGTCTTCAACCGAGTTGAACAGACGGCGGTTTTCCATCGCAACGGCAAGCTGGTTGCCGAGCGCGCTCACCAACTGCCAGTCACCCTCATCAATATCCGGCTTCTTGAAGTCGCGCCCCACCATTAGCACGCCGATCAACTTGCTACCGCTCAGGATCGGGACAGCCAGATGTTTACCATAGGCCAACGCCTGTTCGCGGGGCAATTTTTCCAACAGGTAATGGTCAAGTTCGTTGACGAGTACGGGTGTACCCAGCCGTGCCACCTCACCCAGCGCCGTTTGATCTTCATCAAGCGTGACCGTATCCATCGACTCGATTTTCTGATCGGCTTCGTAGCGGGAGGCAATCCGTTCCAGGTGCATACCGTCGATGCTCAACTGCCCGAACCACCAGCGATCATACGTTTGCGTAGCCGCTACCACGTTGAGCAGGTTGCTGATGCCCTCCTTGAAATCCAGCCCAATCTGGCTGGAAACCTGAGCGGCTTCGGCTAATGCCCGGTTACGGCGCGCTTCGCTCTGTGCTTCATCAAACAGTTGGCGGTTTTCGACGGCGACGGCCAACTGATCAGTGATCGCCGATGCGAACTGCACAAAGGCATCATTGAACGCATAGCGTGAATTAGCTGCGATTACGGCCAGCCCGAACCAGCGCCCGCCCGTCGTAATCGGGGACAACATCAGGCTCAAAGTGTCGCCGCTTTGCATCAACTGATAAGCTACTGGATCGGATTGCAGGTCATCTACGTTGTTGATCACGACGGGTGTGTTGGGTTCTTTGAGCAGTCGCACCATAGCGAATTTTTCAATCGGCACGCGATCCCCAACATTAAACGAGCGCGTCTGTTCAGCGGCGCGATACCAGGCATAATTGAGCGTGAACCAGGCCGGGTTAGGGATCGGTGCTGGCCCCGCGCTCCAAATCGTAAACTGCTCAATCGCATCGCTTTGTGCCATTTGCAGCGCCACTACCGTATACACGGACTCCAGATCGGGCGCGCTGCCCAACGCACGGGCGGCCTGATAGAGTCGTTCGATTTCAGCCAGTGCGATTTGTGTGCGCTGCACCAGTCGTGCGTTTTCGACAGCCAGCGCCACACGATCTGCCACCGCAGTGAGGATCGCCTGATCTTCTTTGGTCATGGCTGTATTGTCTTCGGAGAGCGCGCTCAGGCTGCCAATCGTTTCGCCGCGCACCCGGATTTCTGCCGTCATTCCGTTCTTACCAGTCGTCAGCGATTCAGGTTCGATGGGCGTCACGTTTAGCATATCGTATTGAAAGGCGCTGGCTTTTTTGCCTTCCTGCTGCAAAAAGTCGCGCCAGCCTTCGCGCGTCAACTGGCGGTTCAGATCGGCCACCTGCTGCACGCCTTGTTGTGTTTCATTGATCAGGCGGGCGTTGTCGATGGCGACGGCCAACTGATCGGCCAACACCTGAAACACCTGCGTATTGCTGTCATCGAAGGCGTTGGGCTTGACGCTCTGCACGTCCAGCGCACCGATCACGCGGTTCGACACACGCATTGGCAAGGCCATTTCAGAGCGGGTGTTGGGCAGCAGTGGGTTGAACTTATGCGGCACTGCCGAATTCTGGGTATCCAGCGTCACGAACGGACGCCCTTTTTCTGTCACCTGACCGATGATCGAAGCCGAACCGACTGCCAGTTTGTGTTTGCGTTCGAGCAGTTTGCGTCCCGGTTCTCCCGTGCTGGTGATCAAAACGGCATACTGGCGGTTGCTATCGATAAGAAAGACCTGCACATGATAAAAATTGAAGCGATCCCGAATCGAGTCTACCGTCTTTTGGAGTAGTTCATCGATCTGGCGCAGCGATGTCGCATCCCGGCTGATCTCTGCAGCGACTTCAATATCACGAGTGCGTGTGGCGACGCGCGCTTCCAATGTGTCAATCAGCACCGACGCCTGCTGCACCATCGCATTGAGCGATTGTCCCATCTGCCCAAACTCGTCGCTGCCACGTACTGGCACCGCCACGTTCAGATCACCTGCCGCAATACGCCGCGCCGCTGCCGTGATTTCACGGATTGGGTCGGTCATTCGTCGCCCGATGAAATAGGTGAAGCCGATGACAGCACCAAAAATGAATAGTAGTGGCAGCGTGGTATCGCGCGTCACGCGGTTCAGTTCAGCCAGCACAACCCCCTGATCCTGAATCACGATCAGTCGCCACTTCTGGGTACCGCTCACGGCATCAATCGGGATTGCCTGCGCTGAAATGAGTTGTTGACCAAGCGCCTGGGCATTCAGCGTATCACTTTTGAAAATCGCTGTCGGAAAGGGTTCGGCGGGCTGGTAGGGCTGACCATCGAAAACGTAACGCTGACCGGCACCCGTCGCCGCCGCCAACACCTGACGGCCATCATCAACCAGCGCCATGCTGTAGCCGCGCTCAGCATAGTCCGGGCCAATGGCACGGTTCAGTGCATCGGTTGCCAGCACGCTCATCAGCACTGCACCAACTGGTTTGCCGTCTCGATAAATCGGTAGGCCAATGTGAAAAATGGTTCTACCCTGCGATCCTTCGACAGCGGCCAAATACGCCCGCTCCGGTGTCAAAGTCAGGAGCGCCGGGAAATAGGGTTTATCCTTTTCGCTGAGCAGTTCGGTTTCGGGCGTGATATTCGTCACGCGTGCATTGTGAGTACGGTACGCCCGCGCGATCTGCTGGCCTGTAGCATCCACAAAACGTACATCATCATAAATGGGCAGCGCATCGGCCATCCAGTTCAGGAAGGCGGTACTCAGGTTGACTTTGGGGAAACGCAGTTCGGCCTCGCTGCCATGCGCGGCAGCAGTATCCAGGTATTCGCGCAGTGCCGAGTCACTGGCATGAACCAGCGCAACCATATCCGTGTTGGTGGTCGTCAATAAATTGGTAATGGCACTGCTGCCCGAAGCGATCCGTTCACGCTGTTGTGCGCTGGCACGGTCATTCAGGAGCGTGACCAGCGACGATTGCACGGCGGCCAGAACCAGGATCAGCGCCAGCAGCAGCACCGCAATGATTGACACGCGCAGCTTGGCACCGACAGGCAGGTTCGCCCAGCGTTCAAGTGGCGATCCGGCGGATGGGCGGCCAGCGGTATTGATCGGATTAGTCGTCATTTTTCACGAGTCTCCGGTTAGGCGGATGGTCGTTTGCGTAACAGGCAAAACATTGCCGAGTTCTCGGACAGCGGTCTGCAAAATTTGAGAGACATCGCTTTGTTGGGTCAATTTGCTACCAATATCATTGATCAATCGTTCGCGTTGCAGCAGTCGCTGGCTTTGTTCGAGCAGCCGGGCATTATCCGCCGACAGTGCCAGTCGTGTTGCCAGTTCGGCAGCCAGCACGCGCGTATTCTCATTATAAGCACTTTTTGGTAGTTCCCACTCTACCGCGCCCAAAACCTGACCACGCAGCAGAATTGGCACGGCAAACTGAACCTGATCATCATGCGTGCTTTCGGCCAGTTCGCCTGTCTGGATGGCTTGCTGCTGCAAAATCGTGACGGCCTCACTCTCACGTGTGGCAATGGCCGGGGTCTTGCGGCGGCGCAGTTGGATATAATCCTTCCACGTCTCCCCGATCAGCAAGCGATTCAGTTCGGCGATCTCACTGACGCGCTGCTGCGATTCCTCAAAAAGCTGTGCATTCTGAATAGCAATTGCCAGTTGATCGGCAATCGTCTGGAACAACCGAATCTCTGCATCGGCAAAAGCCGACGTTTCTTTGCTCTGCACATCCAGCGCGCCAAAAATGGTATTGCCCACGCGCAGCGGCAAGGCTAGTTCAGAACGTGTATCAGGCAGCAGTTCATTGACTTTATGCACGTCGCTCTTTGCCGTATCAAGCGCAATGACGGGCGTCCCTTGCGCCGTAACCTGACCGATTACGCTTTGGCCGCCCACTGGCAACCGATGGCCGCGTGCCAGCAGTGTTTTGCCAATGTCACCCGTGCTGGCGCGCAAGACCGCATACGCGCCGCGTTCATCGATCAAAAAGACCTGGGCATGATAGATCGTCTCGAAGCGGGTTCGCAGCAGTGCGATCACCTCATCGGAAAGCGCCTGAACATCGCGGATACCGGAAAGCACCTGACCAATATCGCGCGACGCTTCCAGATCGCGGGTACGCTGAGCGATACGCTGTTCCAATTCCTGAAAATCGCGCTGCAACTGCACGCCCAACAGATTCATCGTTTCCGAAAGGCGGCCTAAGTCGTCTTTGCGCGCCGCCATCGGGATCGGCTGGACAAAAGTGCCTTCGGCCAGCCGCCGCACGCCAGCATCGAGTCGGCTCATCTGACCTAACACATAGTAATTGAAGGGCAGCCAGACCAGCCCCGCGATCACCAGACTCGCCAATATGACGACCAGTGGCAGTAATCCGTTTTCCGCCGACGAAGCCACGTCACGCCCAATCAGGATCAGGAACAGTAACCCGACCAGTGGGCCAAGTACAACCGGAACGATCAAGCTGAATGCGAATTTACGACCCGTTGACCAGGACGCATAATTCAAAAAGGTGAGCAGTGTTTTCAACGCTATTCCTCCTGCTCAGGTAATCCAAGTTTAATGTTCGTGCGCGACGCGCCAAGCGCCTCATTGAAGGCTTCGGCGGCGGTTGCCAGCAGCGCGTCCAGGTCAGTTCGGTTTTGCAGGCGGGTTGTGACCTGGTTGATCAACTGTTCACGGCTGGCATTATTTTGTGTCTGCTCGAACAAGCGGATGTTATCCAGCGAAAGCGCCAAGCGTTGTGCCAGGATGCGCGCCAGTTCGATGCTGCGATTGTTCCAGGGCATATCACTTGCCGCTCGAAATTCCATGACACCCAGAATCTGACCACGTGATTGGATCGGCACGACAAGCACCTGTTCGTCATTTTCGGTGTGAGCTTCGGGCATGGCATTTTGGAAACCCGCTAACTGAGTCGTGGAAACGGTGGCGTTAGAGGTCATTTGTCCGTGCTTCCAATCGAAGCCCACCACATTTTCCGAGCGCCCGGCCAGATAGCGTGTCCAGGTTCGGCCAGAGGCTTCCTGCCCCAGCCGTTCCACATCGCGTGCCAGCCGCAAAACTTGCTCCTGCAACCGTTGGCGCTCTGCCGAAACGCTTTGCAGTTCCGTGAAATGCTGAATGTTTTGCAGTGCCACTGCCAACTGTGCAGCAATCGCTTCCAGCACATCCACATCATAGTCCTGAAAGGCGTCCGGCTGCACGCTTTGCACATCCAGCACGCCCAACACCCGTCCACTGTGCTTCAGGGGGATCAACAGTTCAGATTGCGTCATTGGGAAAAACTCGGTACGCTGCAAACGTGGCGAAGTGGCCGTCACGCGCGTGCGCTGCCGCGTGCGGATCACCGCAGCGATCACATTCTGGGCATCATCCGGCGCGATACGGCGATCTTCCCCGGCACGTGCGGGCTGTGCGCCAGTTCGTGCCCGGCGAACGATCAGGCGGCTGTTTTCTTCGACCAGGAAAATTTGGGCATAATGGTAGCCAAACTGCTCCCGGATGACTTCAAGCGTTTGCGTCAGCAGGTCGTCCACCGTTGCCTGACGGTTCATAACCTGGCTGAGTCCCGTCGTTGCCTGTAGATCACGCAAGGCGCGTGTTGTGCGCTGTAGCAGTGACGCTTGCGACCCGGAAAAAACCCATAAAATACCTGTATCGACGACCAGAATTAATCCGCCGATCACCAGTGTTGCGCGTGCTTCATCTTTGGGATTGAACAGCGGGTCAGGTATCAGCGTGCCGGAGTTGATCAACATGACACCGCCGATCATGACGGCCAACTGTGTGATGAGCGTCACCGTCACGCCCCGCCGGGAAAACAATGCCGCCGATAATGTGAGTGGGATCGTGATGCTCAGGACACCGATGTTATTGAAGCCATACGGCACAATAAACGCCGCCACGCCCACAATCATGGCGGCCACCAGGATCGGGCTGCCCATTTGCACACGGCCTGTTTGCAGCAGCACGATCACAGCAATGCTCACACTTAGCATGATCACCAGTGCGGCAATGGTCAGATCGGTGCTGACCGAAGGCACATAGCTGCTGAACAGATAAATCAAGCCGAGCAGTGCCCCGATCCCCAGCGCATCGCAAATGGTGAGGATTCCACGTGCGCGTTGTGCATCCAGCGCCTCGGCATATGGGTAGCGCAGCCGAAACAGCCTGTCACGCAGCCAGATCATGAGTGCCCCTTTCCATTGCCATTCGTTTTGGTGCTGGGTGCGCCCAACCGGATCGAGGCTTGATCGGCTCCCAGTACCCGCCCCAGTTCGTTGAGAACCGTTTGCAGAATTTCGTCAACGTCGGTCACACGCTGCATCTTGGCTGAGATGGCGTTGACTTCAAGTTCCTGCTGCGCCACTTCCTGCGCCTGCTCAAACAAGCGTGCGTTATCCAGACTGAGCGCCAACCGTTGAGCAACCGCCAGTAGCAATTCCAGAATATCCGCCTGACGCATTGTCCCGGAAGTTTCCACTTCAATCGCGCCAATAGGTCTGCCGCGCAGTTCGACAGGCACAGCGACAATTTGCCGCTGCCCTTCGAGATTGATCACGGCGCGGCGCTTGTTGATAGCCTGAGTCAATCCCGGTGTCCAGGCGTTATCGGACTGGAGTTGACTATCCTGCAAGGTGAAGCCGATCACAGGCGAGCGGCGCAGCAGCAGATATTCATCCCAGGCTTCGCTGGTCAGGCGTTGATTCAGCCGTTCAATTTCGCGCAGGTTTGTTTCGGTTTCCAGATACAGGCGGCGGTTTTCATCGAGTGCTTTGCGTTGCTCAGCAAATAACTGTGCATTCCGAATAGAAATGCTGATCTGAGTCGCCATGATTCCCAGACTGTCGATGTCTTCCTGGACAAAGGCGTTCGGGCGGGTGCTTTGCACATCCAGCGCACCGATGATCTGATCACCCGCAATAAGCGGCAAGGCCAGTTCGGAGCGCGTTTCGGGCAGCAGTTCATTGGCACGGTGAACTGGATCGGAAGCAGTATCCAATGCAATCGTCGGGGTGCCATTCAGCGTCACGCGCCCGATGATGCTCTGCGAACCGACGGCCAGACGGTGGCCGCGTTGCAACAAGGCCTGACCAACCTCACCGGTACTGGCAACTAGATTGGCATAACGTCGATCCGAATCCATCAGAAAAATTTGGACATGATAGAACGCAAACCGATCTCGTATATAAGTCACCGTGCGTTCGAGCAGCTCATCCAGTTCCAGGATCGTCGAAGTCGTTTGCGCCACTTCCGCTGTTGCCCGTAGCTGTGAAACCAGCTTTGTCGCATACGAATTGACGCGCCGCTGTTCATTGATAAAGGCAAGCAGCATCGCCGCGATACCGCTGACCAAAGTGATGAGTACCGCCACGCCCAACTTGGGGGGTATATCAGTGCTTGCTCTCAGTGTTAAGCCCACATCACCAACGCCAATAATGATGATGACCAATGCTACGAAAAGCGTGATCGCAATCGTGCCACGAGTGCCGTAGATCAGACCGATATAAATCATCGGCAGCGCAAGCACGAGCATGATGTTCGACTCGAAGGTGGTGTAGACGGACAGTACCGTACACACCACTAAGTAGAACGTGAAGATTGTCAATGCCCAGCGCAGCCGCCCAAGGTGTATGAACCCGATGGTACTCACATTCGCCAGAATGCCGAGCAACCCTGCGCTGAACAGCACAATCTTAAACTGTGAGGCACTGAAAAAACTGCCCAGCAGCACAAGGCCGTTCAGGACGACGAAGAAGGCGCTGTAATACAGGGTGATACGCGCCTGTGATTGTTCAGCGGCACTGTAATCGCCGCGCGGAACAAATAGGCCGCGATAAAGTGCGATCATAGTTCCAACCTTTAGCCTTTTTGTAAACCGGGTTCGGGGGTGCCCAACCGCACGGAAACGCGCGAAGTTTGCAGCGCCTCCGCCAAACTTTGCGTCACCGACGCGATCACCGTGTCGATATTGGTACTGGTTTGCATTCGCGCGCTGATCGCGTTGACCGCTGCTTCACGCTGTGCGATCCGCTGTGCTTCTTCAAACAGGCGGATATTATCGGCAGATAGTCCCATTCGTTCGATGACTCGTTCCATCACCGTGATTTGCTCCGCCGTCAGACTTTGATCGGCATCCAGTTCAAATTCCATCGCGCCGATCACCTGACCACGCACGGTAATCGGTAGTGAAACGGTTTTGCTTTGCATCCCTTGCAGAACGACAACTTGCCGGGTTTGAGCCGCTTGATCGAGGGTTGGCGTCCAATCGGCAAATTGAGCTACATCACCTGACGTCAGATCGAGTGTGAACGAAGGGGTATTGCCCTGACCACGCAGATATTCGTTCCAGGCTTGTCCGGTAAGCTGCTGATTAAGCCGTTCGATTTCGCGCAAGCTGCTGCGCGTTTGCTCATACAACCGCTGGTTTTCGATCAGGCTTTTCTGCGCCGAGGCATACAGCCGCGCGTTGTCAATCGCAATCGCAATCTGATCAGCCAGCGTTTGCAGCACTTCAAGGTCATCCCGACCAAACACATCCACCTGATGGCTTTGTACTTCCAGGACGCCGATCACTTCTGAGGCGATCTTGAGCGGCAGGGCTAGCTGGCAGCGAATACCCGGCGGCAGCGTCTCTCGTCGATAGTTTTGTTCGGTGGGCAGATCACGCACCAGGATATATTCACCACCCAGCGACACCCGCCCTACTGGACTCAAACTGCCAACGCCCACTTTTTGTGAAGTTAGTTCGCCTGATGAGCTAGCCGTCAGCACTGAGTTACGTCGTTCGTCATCGACCAGCCAGACCTGAGCCTGATCAATATCAGCGAAGGTATCGCGTACCAGACCAACCACTTCGCGCAGCAGTGTTTCCATTTCGAGGCGCGATAGTACACGTTGCATTACGGCGTTGCTGGCCTCAACCAGTCCAAGTCGTTTGGCCGCATTCAGATTCGCACGCTGTACCGTATCGCGCAGGCCACGTGCGATCAGCCAATTAATGCCAACGTGAGCAAGCAAACTGCTCAGTACCAGTGCAGAAAAAGGCAGCACATAACTCAGCGGTTGATTTGTTTCGGCGGGCGGCACAACCTTGAAGGCAAAAGCGATCACACTCAGCGCGGCCAGCACTGTCGCAGCCAGCAGCGCCCGGACGCCATTCAGCAGCACCGTGAGTGAGATACCGACCCAGATTTGCAAAGCGATGCTCAGACTCAGACCATCAATTGGGCTGCCAATGTTCGTAATACCCACCAGTACCAGAATCGCCCAGAGAATCAACAGCAGGCGTCCACCCATGCGTTGAGCGCCCGCGCGTGTTAGCAGAATCGCGGCGAACGACGTGCCATACACCGCCAGCGCGCTAAGGCTAATCGTGGCAAAGTTCTCGAAGCTGAGGTTATCACGCCCAACAACGGTTAGCAGCAATGGCACAAAAAAGATGGGCCCGCCAGCCATGAGCAGTACCGCGACGACATAGGTGCTGAACGCGCGGTGACGAGTGACCGGGTCAGTATAGGGGGTCAGGGTGAACCAGCGAGTCAGACGAGCGTTGTTCACGGCGACTCCTTGTCCGGGGTAGTATCAGGTACAGATTTTGGGGTGACGGGTTTCTCAGTGGTTGTTCGTTTGCCAAACGCGAAGGTACGACTATCGAGCATTTTCTTGATCCGGGCGGCGTCAATCGGGTCAGAAGCCAGGGTATTCAGTCGGACTCGTGCCCGTTTAGCACCCACTGAGGTTGCCAGTTCGCGCGTTGTATTCAATATGAGTGACTGCAAATCGCCGCGATCCAGACTGCCGCTCAACTGGTTTAACAATCTTTCGGTTTGCACGCGACTTGCTGCCTGTGAAAACAAACGCGCATTTTCAAGCGCAACGGCCAGTTGATTGGCGATCTGTTCCAGCACTGATAGATCGGCATGGTTGAAACTGTTTGCTTCGCTGCGTGTCAGGTTATACGTACCAATGATCCGGCCACCCACTCGAAGCGGCACGATCAAGGCGGCGCGCATAAGCGTATTCGTCGCCCAGGTATCAGGCAGTGCGTGATGCGTCAAAACTTTGTAATCGGGATAGTCGCTGCTGCTGATGTCATCCAGCGCCAATGATTCACCACTGTTACACACAAAGCGTAGTGCCGCTTCTGAAAATGAAAATTCAGCGACAGGGGGTTCTTCATCACTGTCGTTCAACAAATACAGATACAGCTTCGGCTCATCCGGCCAGTGAATAGCAACGCTGATCCCATCGGCATGGACGAGTTGACGAGTTTCCGCGGCCACGATTCCCAAAATGGCGCTGCGATCCAGCGTCGAGAGGATGCTTCGGCTCAGGTTTGCAATCTTTTCGAGTTGTTGCGCGCGGCGCTCCGACTCCTCAAAAAGCTGGGCATTGCGAATACTGATCGCAAGCTGCACTGAGAGCGCCTGCACCCCTTCGATTTCAACGGGACTAAATTCACGCGGCGTACCCAACGCATCGATCAGGATCGATCCCATCAATTTGCCCTGTGCCAGCATCGGCACAATGAGCATCGACTTGACGCCGAGTCGCTGTGCAGCGATTTGCGCCGGACCCAACTCGGTCTGCGCCCGATCTATATCGGGAATGATCAACGGCTGTGGATTTTCGGCAAAACGCACCACGACGGGACTGGCGCGCAGTGATAAGCGTGTGCCCAATCCGCCCGCCAAGGGATACTCAGCAACCAGTTCTGCAATATTCGTCGTCCAGTTGTAGAGCATCACCGAGGCGTGACCAACATTCATGGTTTCAACCAGATTACGCACTGCCCGGTTCAGCACTTCTTTCGTTTCCAGCACCGAGCCGATATCGCGCGCCATTTCGTACAGCGAACGTACCAGGGTCATTTCGCGGCGCAGTGAACCAGTTTCCATTTTGGGCGTTGGCAGATCGCTCATAAACCCTACTTCTTAATGAATTGCAGCACTTCGGATGGAAAACGATCAATATCAATCGGCTTCTGAATGTAGCCATCGCAGCCCGCATTCAGTGCCTTTTCACGATCCCCGCGCATCACATTGGCCGTCAGCGCGACGATTGGAATATACTTTATCTGTTCAATCTGGCGGATGTTACTGGTGGCCGTCAATCCATCTATCCCCGGCATGTTGATGTCCATCAGGATCACATCAGGCATTTTTTCCCCGGCCAGGCGGATACCATCGCTTGCCGATGAGGCCTCCAGCACTTCAAAGCCTTCGGCCTGCAAAACACGCCGAACGAGCATACGATTATCCTGATTATCTTCGATGTAGAGGATGCGTGGCATGACCGACCTAACCCCCGTGCAATTTGATGAACCAACGTGTTCAGCAGTGGTCTGTCTCGATTATAGTGGAATGTGCAGCTTCACACGAACTGATTAGACGTGTTGGATGCAGGTTGTTCAATCACAATAGTGTCTCAATCTATTGTCTAAGGTTGTGCCTGACATAATTCGCTAAAAAAAACGCCCCGCGTGACAGTTTCACGTAGGGCGTTTTTTCTGACTCTGTTGCCGCGAGTTAGTTCAAAAAGCCGCGCAATGCACTCAATCTCGGATCGATCTTTACCGCGCAATCTGCGAACTGTTTCTGGTAGTCCGACGCTTTGATCTGTGCCGGATCATAGGGCGCGATTGCCGCCGTGCAGCCCAGATAGCCATCCGCATATTTCTGTGCGTCGGCCAGCCCGGTTTCAAGCGCCTGATCTTTCAGCACATAGTTATCCCACGCCTCGAACAGCCAGTGCTGCAAGATGAATGTTGAGATGTTCGAGCGCCCATCGATCAGCGACGGGACGGTGATCGTGGACGAGTCGCTCAGAACCGTACCCACATCACGGTAGGCAGCCGCCAACCCCGTGCCGTAGGTCGTCTCCAGCTTCGGATCGGCCAATTGCGACTGACGGGCGGGCATTCCGTTGGTCAGTTCGGGGTGTTGTGCGAAGGTTGTGATCCAGCGATAGCACGCATCCGGGTTCTGGGCGCTGGCGCTGATGTACAACGTACCGACGCTATACGACATGGCCTGCATCTTCGAGCCTTTGGGGAAGGTCACTGGTGTGAACTTGTTATCGGCGGGATTGACCGCTTGCGCCTGAGGACCGCGCCCGAAGTTCAATCCGGTCAATTGCTGGCTGTACAGCGGATCGTTATCCGCCGCGCCGCCAAACGCGATAATGCTGTCGCTCAGGTTCGAGTAGGCGACTAACTTGGCCTTCGCCAGATCAAGTACCTGACGCATCGCGTCTACGTTGGCCTGATCGGTGAACTTGACCGTCGTCGGGCTGGTACGCCAATCGAGCGGCAAACCGCCGTAGGCCGCGACTAACATCAGCAAACTGGTGCCCGGATCGCCCTGCATAGCGAATGGCGCAACACCATCTTTGACATTTGGCTTGAGCGCGGTCAACGCATCATTAAAGCCAGTGATTTGCCAGCCTGCCGTCGGTTTCGGAACACCGGAGTTGGCAAACGTCACCGGGTCGTACCACATGACCGTTGGCGCAATGTTCATGGGCAGTGCCCACGTCTTGTTTTCACGCTGAACCTGTACCAGTGCCGCGCCTACAAAATCTTGCAGGTTGAACGATTTATCGGCGCTGGTGAACGGGTCAATACTCAGGATCGTGTCAAGCTGCACGCTGGGGACGGCGCTGTACGGCAGATAGAAGCAGTCATAGCGCGTGACTGCTGTCGAAATCTGATTGAGTCCGCCTTGCAAACTCTGAATATCGACTCTGGCAACGACGCCCGGATTAGCTTTCACGAATTCGTCAGCCAACGCTTGAATATCGGCCTTCTTGGGGATCGTGCCGCCGAACGCCGAAATACCGAACTTGAGCGTGATCCCGTTTTGCGGATTCACCGTCGGGATCGGCGTTGGTACAACAGCGACTTTGCTGGCATCGGCCTTGCGATCCAGTGCCACTTGCTGCGCTTTGGTCGCGGCGTCCTGGGCAAACGCAATAGCCGCTTTGGTATCCAGCTTATCGGTGGTCATCTTGCGGATGGCCGAATTCAGATAGTCGTAGAAACGGCGATCTGTTGTTGAAAAGCCGCTGGCAATCGCCTGGTCAACCAGGGCTTGAATCTCCGGGGTAGTCGGAATATTCGGACCACCACCACCGCCCGGTCCACCACCCGTCGCCGCCTGACCTTTCAGGCTTTGACGCGCCGCATAGCCACCGCCACGACCGCTCAAATCGGAACGGGTTGTCATGTATCGAGCCAGCGCGTAGGCTTGTTCGGGGAACTGCGTACCGCCGCTCACCGCGACGCCGCTCACGCTCAGGTAAGCATGGCCGCCCGGCAGCAGGACACCCTTACGCGCCGCATCATTGGCGCGCTGGAACTGCAAACGGCGAATCGAACCAATCTGAATCGGTGCTTGTCCAAACGTACCGCTTTGCTGCGGCACAATGGCGAACAGGTCTGGCAGTTTATCGAGCAGCGCCGTCACTTCCGGCTGATCAATCATGGGCGGGTTCGGGATCGCCGCCGTATCGAACATCGGCTTGGCAATCAGGCTCATGTATAGTGGAATATCGTTGTTGCCGCCGAACAACTCAATGCCCGGTGTGGTGATCTTCCCTGAAGAATCAGTCACGGTCAGGACTTTGACCGCCGCAATCAGGTTATCGAGCGTCCACTGTTCAGTCGGATAGGCAATTCCGGCCTTATCAAAAGCTGCCGGATCGTAGCTGAGGATCGTTACATCAGTCGAGATCGGCAGCGCCCACATGCCTTGATCCCACTGGAAGGCGCGATACACATTCGGATAAAAATCCGGGACGTTGATCTGCTTATCGTTGTCGATGAGCGGCTGTAGGTTCAAATAATACCCGGCGCGCGTCGACTCGGCGGAAACATCGGTGCTGCGTACCAGGAACACATCGCCGTTGCTCGAAAGTTTCTGGATCGCGTCCAGATGAGCGGCAGCATCGTTGGCGGCGCTGCCAACATTGGGCTGCGTCTCCGTCACGATCTGAACAATGACGTTCGGGTTATCTTTCTGAAAATCGGTAGCAACCTTATCGTATACGTCACGTTGATTATCGGGAACGGCCAGCGTGATCGTGACGCTTGACCCTTGCGCGTAGGATGCGGCTAACGGGAGCATTGCGCTTACGACCAGCAAGGCCATTAAGCCGATTAAAAGCGTTCGTCTTGCCAAGTGAGCCTCCACAAACTTCTCACAGAAACAGGAATATATTGATGCTATCTTTTACTTGTGAAGATCGGATGAAGGTTTGCGGATCGCTTGTAAAATCTAGCCAAATTACTAGAACACTTGTACAATAAGCGGTGTGTATCCTTTGGGCGAAAAGGCAGGTTTTCGATGGCAGACGTACAAACTGGTTATGCCGACATCAACGGTGCGCATATTTATTACGAAGTGGCAGGCGAAGGCCATCCACTGGCCTTCGTTCATGCGGCTATCGCTGACAGTCGTATGTGGGACGATCAATTTCACGAGTTCGCCAAACACTATCGGGTCATTCGGCACGATATGCGTGGCTTCGGTAATAGTGAACCCGTTGCGGGCGAATACACCAATCGAGACGATGTATACGCACTGCTCAAATTTTTGAACGTCGAATACACTTACTTGATCGGCTGCTCGATGGGCGGCGGCGCGTGCATGGATTTGACGCTTGCACACCCGGAACTGGTCGATGCGCTGGTGATGGTTGGATCGGCACCGGGTGGCTTATGGCTGGATGTGAAAGAGTCGCCGCTTGAGAAGGATATTCAGGCCGCCGATGCTGCCAAAGATTGGGATCGCCTATGCGAATTGGAAACACAGCTCTGGTTTGATGGTGAAGGTCGCACACCCCAAGACGTTGATGCGGCGGCACGCGCCCGACTCTGGACGATGAATCGGCGCGCGATTGAGCTTGCCAGCAGGGGTTTGGGCAAACACAAGCCGCCGATGAGTCCGAGTGCCGCCGAACGCCTGGCCGAGCTGCATCTACCTGTCTTGATTGTTTATGGAGATCGAGACGAGCAGTATATTAATCTAGCCGCCACACACATGGAGCAGCACATCGCAGGCGCGCAAAAAGTGCTGATGCCGAATACCGCCCATCTACCCAACATGGAGCACCCTGCCGAATTTAACCAGATCGTACTGAATTTCTTGCAGCGCCTCAGCTAGGAGTATGAGTTTGGTAGATACTGAATCGCCCGTTTTCTTCGCCACACCGTCGGATTTCCGGGCGTGGTTCGAGGAACATCACGCTACCGATCAGGAATTGTGGGTTGGCTTTTACAAAAAAGGCTCAGGCCAGCCTAGCATCACCTGGCCGCAAGCCGTCGATCAGGCCTTGTGTTTCGGCTGGATTGACGGCCTTCGGAAATCAATTGACGCGGTGAGCTACCGAATTCGGTTCACGCCGCGCAAATCCGGCAGCATCTGGAGTGCTGTCAATATCAAGCGCGCCAAAGCACTGATCGAATTGGAACTCATGCGTCCGGCGGGACTCAAAGCTTTTGAAGCGCGTACTGATGAAAAATCGGCCATTTATTCTTATGAACAGCGGCACAATGCTGTCCTTGATAGCGCGGATGAAGGGCGATTGCGCGCCAACGAAAAAGCCTGGGCATTCTTCGAGTCGCGGCCACCATCGTACCGTCGCGCTGCAATTTGGTGGGTGATTAGCGCCAAAAGGCGTGAGACCCAGGTAAAGCGCCTTGCTGAACTCATCAACTGCTCGGAACAGGGAACAACAATTCCCCAGTTCACACGACTCTCCAATTCACGTTAATCCAGAGGGTTTTTATGGACGACTCTTTGCAAACTTCGGCCAATATGACCTCCGTGATGCGAGTCGCGTCAGGGGAAGATCGCTTCGGTGAGCATCGGGGTCTCGGCATCAGCGTCATTGACTTCAAAGTAGCCGGGCAGGATAGCAAGGGTCTCCTCATCCTCGAAAACACGTTCCATGCGAAAGGTGGACCTGCACGACACTTGCATTACGATCAGGATGAGTGGTTCTATTGTGTTGAGGGCGAGTTCATTATCGAAGTCGGACAGGAACGGATTACCTTGATGCCGGGCGACTCACTGCTTGCACCCCGCGCAGTGCCTCATGTTTGGGCCTATATTGGTGATGCGCGCGGTAGGATGCTGATCACGTTTGCACCCGCCGGGAAAATGGAAGCCTTCTTTCGTGAAGTAACGAAAACTAATGCGATGCCGCCCCAAAACCCGGAGTTATGGCGCGCTCATGGCATGGAGCTGCTTGGTCCGCCACTATCTATAAAGTAAAGCGATATTGCCAGTTAGTCGGCACCAAGAGGCTATAAGGCAGGCCGTTCGCCGCTATTTGGCAAACGGCTTGTCATTTTGCCCACAAGGTAGGTAGCGGCGTAAAATACCGCTACAATTAGATTGCGTTTGATTTTCCAAAACTTAACGAGATTTTTATGGCTACCACGACTGCCCCGCCACGTGATGCTCCACTATTGGCTATTCTTCAAAGCCGATTGCGCGGACTGCTGATCCCCTTACTGGCAGTGTTCACTGCTGTGATCATCGGCTCGATGCTGATCCTGATCGCCGGACTCGATCCGATCAAAGCCTATACCGGTTTGCTGCAAGGCGCGCTCGGCACGGACGCCGGGATCACGCGCTCACTGATCAAAATGGCACCGCTCATTTTGTCAGGATTGGCGGTTGCCTTTGCGTTTAAGGGCGGCCTGTTCAACATCGGCGCACAGGGGCAGCTTGTGATCGGCGCAATATTATCAGCCTGGGTTGGTTTCGCGGTGCAGGGACTTGCGCCCGTTGTGCATATCATTTTGGCGCTGCTGGCAGGCTTCATCGGCGGCGCATTGTGGGGCATGATTCCTGGTTTGCTCAAGGCGTACACAGGCGCACACGAAGTCATCTCGACGATCATGCTCAATTATGTGGCCGCGCTGCTGCTTGAATGGGCAGTATCACCCGCGCGTGCCAGCGCCCCGGCGGGTCCGCTGGCCGCGTGCAGCACCGTCGGAAGCTGCGCCATTGGTCAGTCGCCCGAAATATTACCAAGTGCCGTATTGCCCGGCTTGTACACCACCAGCGGCAGTACGCCCGATATTTTGCACATTGGTGTTTTGCTGGCGATTTTGGCGGCGTTCATCATCTCGATTGTAATCTATCGCACCACGTTCGGCTTTGAACTCCGTATGGTCGGCTTGAATCCCGGTGCGGCGCGTTATTCCGGGATCAACGTGGCGCGCATGACCGTCGTGACGATGATGATCGCGGGCGGTCTGGCCGGGTTGGCGGGCGCGATTCAGACCCAGGGCGTTAACTATCGCTTTCAGGTGAACCAGAGTTTGAGTATCGGCTTTGATAGCATCGCCGTCTCGCTGCTGGCGTCCAATAATCCAATAGCGATCATCCCGTCAGCATTATTGTTCGGGGCGATGAGTGCGGGCGGTACACAGATGCAATCGGTTTCGCGTGTGCCTACTGATCTGATTCAAGTGATTCAGGCATTAATCCTGACCTTTGTTGCCGCTGATCAGATCATCAAACGTCTGTATCGAATACGCGCGGGCACTTCCGATAACAAAATTAAACTTAGCACCGGATGGGGGCAGCGTTAACTATGTCAGACATGGCACAACTCATCGACGCCACTGCGATTGTCGCTGTCGTCAACGCCACTATCCGAAATGCCGTGCCGATCACGTTGGGCGCGATGAGCGGCATCGTTAGCGAACGTTCAGGGATCGTCAATATCGGCATCGAAGGCATGATGTTGGCCGGTGCATTTACCGCCTTCAGCGCCAACGTCTACCTGAGCGGGCCGAACACCTCTGAATTTTTTCAGCAGCAGTCGATTCGATTGGCGTTGGCAGTATTGGCAGCATTGATCGTTGGTGGGCTGATGGCGATGCTGCACGCGGTACTTTCGATCCGCTTCAAGGTCGATCAGATCATCAGCGGCACGGTGATCAACATTTTCGCGGCGGGCATTACAGGCTATCTGTACCTGACCGGAGCGAACACGAAGGGTGGCTTTCCGCCGATGATCGCCAATCCGCTCAAACCGGACAGCGGCGCGCTTTATTATTTGGCTGATGTGGTGCTGAACAAGGATTTACCCACCTACTTGACGATTGCCTTAGTGCCACTGATCGGTTATGCACTGTTCCGCACAACATGGGGCTTGCGAACCCGTTCCATCGGTGAGAATCCACGCGCGGCGGATACACTGGGCATCAACGTTTACCGTTTGCAGTTCACGAATTTGTGGATCAGCGGCATGTTGGCCGGATTATCGGGCGCGGTGCTGACGTTGGCGGGCATCTCGTTCGAGCGCGGCATGAGCAACGGGCGCGGCTTCATCGCCCTGGCCGTGATGATCTTCGGCATGTGGCGGCCTTCGCGGGCGTTCTGGGGCGCGATGCTGTTTGGCTTTGCGACGGCCTTACAGGGTCAGTTGCAATTTTTGGGCGGTGATAGAATTATTCCGCATCAATTTATCGCTATGCTGCCTTACATCCTGACGCTGGTGGTATTGGCGGGTTTCGTTGGGCGGGCGCGGCCACCGGCGCATGTCGGTCAGGCTTACGAGGTGGAGTAACCATGATCAATCGCGCAACCGACTACAAACCACCTGTTCTGGAAATTGAAGGCGTCACCAAACGCTTTCCCGGCGTGCTGGCAAACGATCACATTGATCTGATGCTGCGGCGCGGCGAAATTCTGGCGTTGCTAGGCGAAAACGGTGCTGGCAAATCCACACTGATGAACATCATCTACGGTTTATATCACGCCGACGAAGGCACGATCAAACTCAAGGGTGAGCTAGTCCGCTTTGCGAATCCGCGTGAAGCGATTGGCAGCGGGATCGGCATGGTGCATCAGCATTTCCAACTGATTCCGGTGATGACAGTCGCCGAAAACGTGACGTTGGGCGAAGAATCGGATCGCAGCGAACAATCCGGCAAACCGGAAGGCGATGGCAGCACCGTTGGCGGCGTGCGCGTTTTGTGGGGCGCGTTGTGGCGGGTGCTGCTGCCTGCCTTTGCCGTCCTAATGGGAGCGTTGGTCGGGCAAATTCTGTTGCAGCTTGTGTTAACGCTGTCAAGCTATCTGGTTAGTGACCCGGAATATCACACCTTCGCCGTTGAGCGTTTACCGCTTATCCAGAAAGCGACTCTAACCTACGCCGCTTTTTACCTTAACCATGCCTGGATCACGCAAATTTTACTGTATACGCCGCTCCTGATCGGTTGCGTCGTCGGTGCAGGCGTGATGTTCACGTCCTATCGACACGCCCGCCGTACATGGCGTGGTACGGAACTACTGGCAAAGTCACCCGTCGATTCGATCATCGACGCCGTGATCGATCTGTTTGGGACAATTACAGCCACGCTCAATCAACGGCGCACGGCCATTCGCGTTCGGAATATTTCAGTGCAATACGGACTGGAAGTTGATCCCGACGCATTGGTTGAAAACCTGCCCGTTGGTTTGCAGCAGCGCGTCGAGATTGTCAAGGCGCTGTACCGTGAAGCCGATATTCTGATTTTGGATGAACCTACTGCTGTCCTGACGCCCCAGGAAGGCCAGGAATTGTTCAAGATCATGCGCCAGCTTGCCGATAAGGGCGTCTCGATCATCTTCATCACGCATAAGCTGAAAGAAGTTTTGCAGATAGCGGATAAAATTGTGGTTATGCGCTGCGGCAAAGTAGTTGGCACGGCCACGCCCGCCGACTCCACCGAATCATCATTGGCGGCACTGATGGTTGGCCGAACGGTGCTGCTGCGCGTGGCGAAAGGTACGGCGCACGCGGGGGATGTGATCCTGTCTGTCAGTCATCTTAGCGCGCTTGATGATCGCAAAGCGCACGCCTTGAACGACATCGGTTTTGAAGTGCGCGCGGGCGAGGTGTTAGGTATCGCGGGCGTGCAGGGCAACGGCCAAACCGAACTGGTTGAAGTGCTGACCGGGCTGCGTCCGGCAACGTCTGGTACGTTCTCGATTGCCGATCATCACTTTGAGCATGTGACACCGCGCGATGTGACCAAAGCCGGTTCCGCACACATCCCCGAAGATCGGCAGCGATACGGCATGGTATCGGCCTATTCGGTGGCCGATAACCTCGTTTTGAACAACTACGAGGACGCGCCCTACTCGACTGCACCCACACCACGCCAACTGCCAATCCTGCTCATCCTGTACGCACTGCTGTTTGGCGCGACCTTTGCGGCATTCAGCGCGGTTTGGGGGAGTGTTGTCTGGCCTGTGATCGTCAACACGCTTGGCCTGAGCAACCCCGATCTGGATGCCCGCGCGACACCGTGGCCGTTTCTGCTAGCCCTGTTCATTGTGCTAATCGTGACCGCTCTGTTCGGTTTAATCGCCTACTATGTAACCGAACGCATCATCAAGGCACTGCCCATTCAGCGCACAGGCGAAGGCGGCCTGACGATCAATCAAAATGCCGTGAATGATCACGCGCAGCAGCTTGTCAGGGAGTTCGATATTCGCACACCCTCGATTAACGTCAATGCGGGCAATCTATCCGGTGGTAATCAGCAAAAAATGGTAGTAGCGCGTGAGTTCAGCCGCCAGCCGCGCTTGTTGATCGCGTCACAACCAACGCGCGGCATCGACGTTGGATCGATTGAATTCATCCATCAGCGGATTATCCACCAGCGCGATTCAGGCGCGGCGGTGCTGCTCGTTTCGGCGGAATTGGATGAGATCATCGCGCTCTCGGATCGGATCGCGGTCATGTATCAGGGACAGATCATCGAAACGCTGGATGCTGCTACCGCTACTCGTGAACAGTTGGGCTTGCTCATGGCAGGCGTCAAGGCGGAATCGGCACCCATCGCGTGATAATGATAATTGAGTCGTGGAGAGGTTGCTCATGCAAACCGAAATGATTCTTCCGATTGAAACGGCAGCCGAAGGTATTTCCTTCGAAAACTATCTAAAAGCCTATAATAGTGTCGAAGGTGTGCGGACTGAATGGGTGGCGGGCAAAGTCGAGGTCTACTCCGTGAGCAACAATACGCGACACCAGGAAATCATTCGTTTTTTGCTTTTGTTATTGGACATTTATCTGAGTTTCAGGACATTGGGCAAAGTATTGCTGGCAGGCGTCCCGATGAAAATAGAAAATATCCAGCACGCCCGCGAACCCGATCTCATGGTGCTTCTGACTGAACATCTCGGCAAGATCAAGGAAACCTATGTAGATGGCGTTGCAGACATTGTGATCGAAGTCGTCTCACCAGAGAGCGACGAACACGATCATGGTAAAAAATTTCTGGAATACGAAGCGGCGGGTGTCTCGGAATACTGGCTCATTGATCCGATTCGCAGTGAAGCCTATGTGTATGTCTTGTCAGCCGAACGTCGCTACCATATGATTGCCCGCGATCCACAGGGACGCATCGTATCGGCAGTGCTGCCCGGCTTCTCCTTCGATCCCCAACTGCTCTGGCGCGACTCGCTGCCTAACGGCGCGGAAGTGATCAATCTGATTGAAGCGATGGGCACATAAGCCTATCAGATTTCGCCTCTATATTTCGCGGCGACTATCGCCTATAATAGCCTGTCGCATGTTAGAGGAATCGGATTCACGGATGTCAGCAAAAACGAAGCGCAAAGACAATTATTACCTCCTGAGCCTGGGCTGTTCCAAAAATACCGTCGATAGCGAAAGCATGGCGCAGCTTCTCAACGGCGCAGGGATGCGTGGCGTCGAAGAAGCACAGCGCGCCGAAGTGCTGATCGTCAACACCTGCGGGTTCATTAACGCCGCCAAAGAAGAAAGCATCAACGCCCTGCGCGAACTGGCCGCCATCAAGAGGCCCGATCAAATGCTGATCGCGGCGGGTTGTCTTTCGCAGCGATACGGCGCGGAAGTGGTAGAGCGTGTACCCGGACTCGATGGTGTAATCGGGACGCGCCGCTGGATGGATATTGTCGATCTAATTCAACGTCTGCGCGCCCGGAAACATCCCGAACCGATCTATCACCTGCCCACCGAAGCGGTTACAGTCGGCAATGATGAGCATGGCGCGCTGCGCGTGAGCGTTCAGGGTGCCAGCGCCTACGTCAAAATCGCTGACGGCTGCCGCCGTCCGTGTGCCTTTTGCGCGATCCCGCTCATCAAGGGGACTGCCGTCAGCCGCCCGATTCAATCTGTTGTCAATGAGGCGAAAATTTTGCAGGCGCGCGGCGTGCAGGAGATGATCCTGATCGCGCAGGATACCACCGACTACGGCCACGATCTCGGCCTCAAAGATGGCTTATCACACCTGCTCGATGAATTGGTAACACAAGTGCCGGACATCCCCTGGATTCGAATCATGTACGCCTATCCGGGCTATGTCACGGATCGTATGATCGACACGATGGCACGCCACCCGCAGCTTTTGCATTACTTGGATATGCCGCTGCAACATGGCAGCCGCAGCACTCTGTTACGGATGCGCCGCCCGGCCAATATCGAGTGGGTCTACCAGACCGTCGGCAAAATGCGCGCGGCCATGCCCGATCTGGCGATCCGAACTACCTTCATCGTTGGCTATCCCGGTGAAACTGACGCCGAATTTGACGAGTTAATGGGCTTCGTCAAGGACATGCAGTTTGACCGGGTGGGCGCGTTCATGTACAGCTTCGAAGAAAACACCCCTTCCGCCGAACAACCCGATCACGTCCCGCAGGAAGTCAAGCAGGCACGCCACGACTCACTCATGGAGTTGCAGCAAGGGATCAGTCTGGCACGCAATCAGGCATTGGTTGGCAAAACGCTGTCCGTGCTGGTTGAGGGGCAGGGCGACGGCCTGACCATCGCGCGCAGCTACCGCGATGCCCCCGAAATTGACGGTTACGTGATCGTCGATGGTGATGTGCCAGCGGGCGAAATGGTCCCGGTTCGCATCACCGGCGCGATGAACTATGATCTGGTAGCCACTGTCGATGTTGGCCCCGGTACAGTCATTGGCGCAGGGGCAATCGCGCTCGATTCGATCCGCTAATCAAGTTACCCTATTGTAATCGAAGCAAAATCTGGTTTGGAAGTCCCTCTCCCGAGGGAGAGGGATTTAGGGTGAGGGCTTACTGCGCCTTCACCTTAAAGCTGAGAATTTCCTCTGCCTTGCGGCTTTCGTACTCCTTGAGTGCGTCTGCTTTTTCCAGCACCGATGGATCGGTGACAATCGGGAAACCCTTCACCGTTACCGTGACACTGGTCTGATCGAAGGTCAGCAGCGCGTAGGCATATGTGTTGAAGCTGGCAAAATTCAGCGGATCAACCGTCCCCGGCGTGACACCCGTCGCGCGCAGACTCGCTACATCCAACCCAGGGAAAGTGGCTTCCAGACCAATCGGATCGAGGCCGCTCGTTTTGAGTCCCAGCACCACGCCGTCCGTATTCTTCAGATCGCCATTCCACACACCTAGAATCTGCTTATCGGCATCGCGGATCGCCAGACCTTTGGTGCTGACCTTCAACCCGCTTGGATTACCTGCCGATGCACCGATGGGACCTGTTAGCACTTCAAAGGCATTGCGGGCGGGCTTCAACGCCGATTTTGGATCATCCGGTGTGGCGTTGTAGCTCAGATTGTTGATCACCGTGTAGTGATCATCCGTTGTCAGGAACACGACGTTGTCAATCGCGTTCTGATCGATGAAACCGAGGATTTTGTTCCGTTCGCACAGGTAATCACCCGGCCACGACTTGCCACCGTCCAGATCACCGCCGACTTGCGAAGCCACGCCAAGTTCCTGGATCGGTGACGAGATGATGATCACTTTCCAGGTCACTTTGTCCTGTTTGGTTGCCATCAGCGTATCTTGCAGCCATTTAACCTGTGGCGCACCGAGCATGGTTCGGTTGCAGCTATACGTATCCGCAGTGCCCGGAGCGATTCGTGCATCACGGTAGCTGCGATCATCCAGCTTGATCAGTTCAACGTTGGCACCCCAGCGTACCGCTTTGTAAAACTTATTCGTGCCATCCAGTCGGGCGTCTCCTGTACCTTGCACAACCTGTTCAACGACGGGTTGATATTCGCGGTACGCCTGAATGCGCGCCTTGAAACCATCCGACTGATTGACGAACGTACCGTTCACCGTTGCGCCACCTTCATTGTACGAGGGCGCGTTTTTATCGGCTTTGGATAGACCCGTCTCGTGATTATCGAAAACTGAATACTGCCCAAAGTTGCCGTACAAGTTGAGCATCGGCGTCATTTTGCTGTCGTCGGCAGGGCGCGGTTCACGATTTTCGCGGTACTTCCAGCGATAACCCGCCAGGTCTTCAACAGCGGTTTTGCCCGCCATGTCCGTCGTCTCGTACAGCAAGTCACCCAAAAACACGAAGAAGTCGAGCTTTTCCTGCGTCAGCGTGTTGAGCAGCGGATAGGGCTTCCATTTCCAATCAACATCGCCCGAAAAAGCGAGTGTCACCGCCGCATTTTGATCGGGCGCGTAGGCCGTTTCAAATGAGCCGACGGCGCTGACATCGCTGCCTGCTTTGAAGCGATAGTAATAGTGCGTGCCCGGCTTGAGTCCCGTCGCCGCGACCTTGACGGTGAAATCCGTCGCATCGCTGGATTGTACGGCGGGCAGTGCCATCACCTGATCGAAGGTTGCCGTTGTGGAGAGTTCGGCTGTTACCATGCTGGCCGCTGGCGTGCGCGTCCATAATACGGCGCTGTCGGTGGTCATATCACCCGCCGCCACGCCATATGCGAACGGCGCTGTCGAAGCAGGCGGAATCGATTGCGCGTGCGGGCGGTTCGCGCTGCCCGCAAGGGCGATGCTTAATGCTATCAGTAGCACCCCAAAACGACTTAACAAATGGGTCTTTTTCATCGATCATTTCTCCCTTTCTCTGAGCCACACAACGCCAATATATCGCTCAAAAGGGAGTCGATTTGCCATCACACAGGCTTAATAAGCAGCCACTTCACGGATCGCATTCGCAATCTTTTCAGCGTTGGGCATAAACGCTTCCTGCAAAGGATGGCTGAACGGCACAGCAGGTATATCCGGGCCGGTATAGCGACGGATCGGCGCGTCCATATACTCGAACGCGCCTTCGCTAATCACAGCAGCCACTTCCGCGCCATAGCCCATCGTCAGCGTGTCTTCATGCACGATCAACGCCTTGCCCGTCCGCTTGAATGTTTCCAAAATTGTTTCACGGTCAACCGGGAGCAGCGTTCGCAAATCGACGACCGTACATTCGATGCCATTTTCGCGGGAGACAATCTCTGCTGCCTCAAGCGTATAGTAGGCCATGATCCCATACGCATACACGGTCAGATCGCGGCCTTCGCGCGTCATAGCGGCGGGTCCAATCGGCACGACATACTCATCCGACGGCACTTCACCCTTGATGCTCCGATAACCTTTTTTCGCCTCAAAAAATAACACCGGGTTCGGGTCACGAATCGCGCTCTTGAGCAGCCCTTTGGCATCATACGGCGTTGATGGAATCACAACCTTGAGGCCGGGCACATGTGCGAAAAATGACTCGACACTCTGGCTGTGATACAAGCCACCGCCCACGCCGCCACCATACGGCGCGCGAATGGTGAGTGGCACGCGCCATTGTCCATCCGAGCGATAATGAAACTTGGCTGCTTCGTTCACGATCTGGTTGAATGCCGGATGAATGAAATCCGCAAATTGAATCTCACAGATCGGGCGCAGATCAGCCAGTGCCGCGCCGATCCCCACCGCGACAATGGACAGTTCGGCCAGCGGCGAATCGACGACTCGCAGCGGGCCGTACTTTTCAAACAATCCCTGTGTGGCACGGAAGACGCCGCCGCGCACACCCACATCTTCACCTGTCAGAAACACACGCGGATCGCGTTCTAGTTCTTCATCCATTGCTTCGCGGATCGCATCGATCAGGGTCATCTCAGGCATTAAATATTTTCCTCTACAGTTCGCACAAGGGATTTATATCCGGCCATCCGAAAGCCACATCGGTCACAAAGAAACCAATATCATCTTTACCAATTTCGCTGGTCTTTTCGCTGAATCGCTGTCCGCCCAACCGCTCATAAAAACTATGCGCTGGAAAATTTTCTTTTAGCGTCCACAGACAAAGCGAAGCGCAGCCCTTTGCCCGAAGCTGACGCGCCATTTCGCCAAACAGTTTTTTCCCGATACCCTGACCGCGATAGTTGGGGGCAATGTGCAAGATCGAGAGTTCGCAGGCATACGCTTCAAACCCCTCAGGCACGCCAAACGAGAAGCCCACAATCTGACCGTCTGCCTCGGCAACCGATACAAGTGGGCGCGGTTCTGCTGATAAGATTTCGTGCCAATCGGCTTCTTGTTCTTCGTAGCTGAACTTTTCAAGATAAGCGGCGGGCATGAACGCTGCATAGGCCGAACGCCAGCTATCCAGTTGAACTTTGCCAATCGCCCGACTATCGCTAACTTGCGCGTCCCGAATAAGTATCGCCACGACGTTTAGTCCTCCGCATAGACCTTGCCGTACAATTGTGATTCAGGCGGATACGGCGCGCTTTCGGCGATACGTTGCGCCTCATTGACTGCTTCACGGGCGCGCTGTTCGTATTCATCTTGCATCGCCTGATCGAGTACACCGCGCTCAACCAGCACGTCGCGCAGGTGATGAATCGGGTCTTTGCGCTTCCACTGCTCGACTTCCTCACGCGAACGATAGCTCCGATCATCATCATCCGAGGAGTGCGGCACGATGCGGTACGTTTTCGCTTCGATGAGGGTTGCGCCTTCCGCATTATAGGCGCGCAAAACCGCTTCTCGCATCACATCGTACACCGCCAGAATATCGTTACCATCAACGACCACGCCGCGTACCCCATACGCCGAAGCGCGATCCGCCACGTTGCCAACCGCCATCTGTTGATCCATCGGCACGCTGATCGCATAGGCGTTGTTCTGCACCAGACAGATGAACGGCAGTTTGTGAACGCCCGCCCAGTTCATGCCTTCGTGCCATTCACCCTGGCTGGTAGACCCTTCACCCAGACAGGTGAGCGCCAGGCGCGGCTGTGTTTCATCCTTTGGATCGGTCAGCCCGGTATCCCAACGATAACGAATCGCAAAAGCCAGCCCCGCCGCTTGCGGAACTTGTGTGGCGACGGGGCTTGAGCCGCTGACGATATTCAACCGCTTGAGGCCAAAATGACTCGGCATCTGACGCGCGCCGCTGCTGTATTCGCCCGCTTTGCCAAACAAACTTACCATAAAATCGGTGGGAGTTACGCCAAGCGCCAACACCAATGCCAGATCGCGGTAGTAGGGGTGAACATAATCAACCCCGCGATTGATCGCAAAAGCCGCTCCAACCTGAGTCGCCTCGTGCCCCATGCCGCTGATATGAAAGGCGATCTTGCCCTGTCGATGCAAAGCCCAGGCACGTTCATCCACTCGACGCGCCAGCAGCATCGACCAGTACATTTCGCGCAGCGTTTCGGGCGAAAGTGATTCCGAAGGGTGCTGCGCGTTCTCAGTCGAAGTCGATATTGAGGTCTGTATCGAGTTCTGTGTCGGTATCAGAGTCGCCATACTCGTTTCTCCGTAAGTTTCGCTCTCTTTTAACGGCGGCACTGCGCTTGGGTGCGGCAGTTTGTTTACCTTCGCCTCGTCTGCCTTCCAGCACCACAAAGCGATTATCCTCGGCCAGAGTTCGCACCCGAATTAAATTCTCAGCCATCACCACATCATATTTCAAAAAGGCGTTCGCCACGATGACCAATCGCCCACCGGGTTTAAGCGCAGTTCCGGCTTCACGAAGCAGGCGGTGCGCGACATTCGTATTCACATCGAATTTTTGATGAAAGGGTGGATTCGAAATGATCAGATCGAACTGTTGGCCGTTCAAACCGTCGTACACATCGCTTGCCATAACGTCAATATTTGTCAGACCGTTGGCTTCGGCGCTGGCTCTGGCACAGCGCACTGCCAGCAAATTATCATCGGTCAGTGTGACGTGTGAGGCACCCCGTTTGGCCGCACTCAATCCGATCACGCCATAACCGCAGCCCACATCCAGCACGCGCTCCCCCTCGACAATCGCCATCTGATCGATCAGCATGGCCGTCCCATCATCCAGATGTTCCCAACTGAATATGCCCGGCATGGTACAGATCGTCAGGCCGCCGATTTCACGAGTTTGCATTCGTGTCGGATCATCGCCCCATTCAGGTGGGTAAATGGCAGGCGAATCCGGCTGTACCGCCACACCGATGCGTTGGCGGCGTCGGTAAGTGAGCGTGTTTGAACTCCCGAACACAACTCCTGCATCACTGATCAGCGACTTTGCGCCACCCTCAGTCGGTCCGGCAATATATACCTTACCACCCGGTTTCAATGCTCGCCGCGCCGCGAACAATAATCCGCGCCCATACTCACGCCCTTTTGGCACCGGCAGCACGGCCACATCGAAGCGTGCCTCATCCGTTGGAAACACATCGTCACTGACGCTCACGTTCTGCACATGCCGAACCGCAATCTGGTGACGGGTTCGTTCCAGCGCGCTCAGGCTGGCATCATAAACCGCTGTCTCCGCTGCCTGACGCCCAATCGCCACCACTAACGCCGGATCGCTGGCCTGAAGCATCAACACGCGATCTGTGGGGCTGATGGCAATCTCATCAACCATTAAAACGGTAGCGGGGTCAGTGCTGGCAACCTTTGACGAGGGCGGCATGGAATCCTTTTCACGCAAGACAATAACGCCCTTATTCTATCACGGCCTGCGGCAAAAACCTAACAAGCGTTTGTTTGCCCGGTAGAGGTCAATGCACCTTCAATCCGTCCACGATTTCAGCGACCATCTCGTAGCGGCCAAATGGCGGAATCAGGTATGCGCCCTGTACCATGCCCTGTAGATCGTTAAGCAATTCCTGAGCGATGGCGATTCCGGTTTGTGGAGCAACATCACCCGCCGCGTTGATTCGTTCCCGGATTACGTCAGGGATGTTGATGCCCGGCACTTCGTTGTGCAAAAAGGCGGCATGACGCGCCCCATACAGCGGCAAAACTCCCGCCAGCAGCGGCAGTTTGAGCGTACCGTAACGCGCTTCGTAGTGCTTGAGGAACGTCTCGACAACGCCCGGTTCGTAGATGCTCTGCGTCAGGGCGAAGTCCGCGCCACACTCAATCTTCTTTTGAAGCGTTTTTGTCTCCTGGTCAAGGTCTTGCGCGCCCATATTCAGCGCACACCCCACCAGAAAGGTCGTCGGCTGTCCAATCGAGTTGCCCGCCTGATCGATCCCGGTGTTCAGGTTCTTTTTGATCAGCTTGATCAAACCAGAAGGCACAACGTCGTAGTTATCATGCGCGTCCGGGTAATCACCGATGTTCGTCGGATCGCCCATCATCACGAAGATATTCCGCACATTTAGCGCATGAGACGCCAGCAGATCGCCCTGCACGCGCAGCAAATTGCGACCCCGCGTCGGGAAGTGCAGGATCGTCTCCATGTTGATCCGATCCTGAATCAAATGGCAGACCGCCCAGGGACTCATCCGCATCCGGGCGCGTGGACTATCCGAAACATCTACCGTATCGACGCCTGCTTCTTGCAACAATTGTGCGCTGGCGATCACCTTTTGCGCCGTGAAGCTGCGCGGTGGTGCCATTTCCACCGTGACGACGAATTTCCCTTCGGCCAGTTTGCGCGTCAGCCCTGTTGGTTGTTCCGGCGAAGCGTTAATCTCGCGCGCAATTGAACCGGAAAGGACGCTAATTCGTGTTTCGCGGCGGTTCGGGTCATCCAGCGCGGCGCGCATTGCCTTGATATGGTCGGGCGTTGTGCCGCAGCAGCCGCCGATCAGCGCCACGCCAATATCGCGCAGGGCAAGCGCATATTCGGCGAAGTATTCAGGCGTGGCTGGGTACATGACGCGCCCGCTCACCAGTTCAGGGAAACCCGCATTGGGCATCGCCGAAAGCATCGCCGATGGAGCAGCATCGCGCATTACCCGCGCCACCCGCGTGATCTGCGAAGGACCGCCGCTGCAATTCACGCCGATCACATCCGC